>NZ_JBFTZN010000214.1:0-10029 GCF_056406775.1 Allobosea sp. P1_A7 | reverse complement strand
CGGCCAGACACGTCGGATATTGCGGGATCGCCGTACTTCACAACCGCCTCTGATCCGCATCTGAGACAACGGTATGGCACGATCTGAAGGTTCACTGAGGTAAGGTCGACGCAGTTCGTGCAGTGGCACGGCCAATCGGGCGAAGCTATCAGTGTTTCCCTAGCGAGAGCTCATCGTCTGTCCTAGCCTCACCAGTAGTAGCTCTGGCGGTAATAGCCCCGATTCCAGCCGTAATAACGGGGGGGGCATAATAGGCTGGCCGCGCATAGTAATGACGCAGGCGGTAATAGACCCGCAGCCCATAATAGGCAGGGTAGCCATATCCGTAGGCCGGGTATACGTAGCAATACACCCGGCGATCTGCCGAGGGAGCTCGCTCAAGAGCGTGGGGCCAGGTCCCCCCATCCACATCCAGGACGGCAATCCACACTCAATCGAGCAGCCGAATGTCATTTTCCTGACGCTCTCGCAGGGCTACTGCCTTCGAGCGAGCGTCCGAAATCGTCAGAATCTCGAGCACCTGCGTATGGGTTTCGCGATAGACGCTGCGAAAGGCCATCCAAAAGGTCTTTCCGCCGATAGAGATTTTTCCGGTTGCGGTGACACTGGTGGCGCCGCTGAAGTTACTGACTATACTCGCGCCAACTTGGCTCGCCCCGATGCTTTCAAACGCATTTGATACGACGCGTCTCAGCGAATCTTCCAGCTCTGCGACCCGATACGGGGCCGGCAGCGTCGCTGTTGAAATGGTGACACGCTCAAATTCGTTGATACCTCGGCTTAACTGGATCATACGCACTGAGGCATTGCCAATCTGTATCGTCTCCTCACCTTTGGTGAAGGGCACATCCGAACTAACGGCGATCTTCATGTCGGCAAAGAACTCGCTGCGCGGCATGGTCTCGGACCATTCAAGCGTGAATAGGCGCTGAGCCCGGGCGACGACGCCTTCCAATCCTTCGAGAACCCGACTGGCCATCTGCTCGGTCACATGGACCGATTGGCCGCGGGTGTTGATGGCAGCGCCAGTGGCTGCGGCGCGTATAACACGGTCGCCGTTCTCAACCGCCGCCTGCAACTGAGTAGCTTGACGCAGTACGCCGGTGGGGGGCTGGAGAGCGGCCTGGCGCGCGACGGCATACCCAGGCGAAAGCACCTCACGATGGGCCCTTGCCGACGCCAGAGCGGAAGCCCAGATTTCCCTCTGATAGGTCAGGGATAGGTCGACAACTGTTTTGATGGTGGCAAGATCGGCTGCCGAAGGGGCCGCGATCTGATAAACTGGCTGCCAAAATTCCGTGTGCAATTCCTTGGTCAACATACCGCCGGTCGGGCTCATCACCTTCGCCAAGATCTCGTTCTGCCGAGGGGTGATGGCGCTTGAGTTTGGAGGTGCTGCGATTGGAGCCTGGGCGCTCGCTGTAGTGGATGCGATCAACAGCATAATGCCGGCTGACTTTGCTAATAATTCCAAACGCATCTAGGTCTCGTTCGTTCCAGGTGGCTGCGAAGGGGAAGAATCCATAGAAGGCAGGGGTAGTATGGGTAGTGGGGGCCTTTCGGCATGACTTGTCGAGGTATTTTTCGACCGCCAAGGAGGACACTCTAAACCAGTTCGTGGCAGGGGGGGCCCGCGGGGGTGGTTCGCCAAGGACGAGGTTGACTACGAACTGAAGTAGGCGGCGAGCCGGTTCGTTGGGCGGAAACGGTAGCCGAAATCACACCTATCAGGCTTTACCGCGAGAAGGCCCCGGGGCCAGACGCGCAGCGCAAATTTGAAGCACCCCCCCGCCACGATAAGCGTATGTTGAAATTCGATTTGCATCTGTTCAAGGTCAGATGCCCCGGCGCCTTTGCTCTTGCCTTTTGATCGGTCTTAGCTGCGCAAGGGGGCCGGGGTCGGTTCTCGTCAAGGCGCCAATCAGTTATCGCGGTCATGCGAGCGTTAAACGGTCTTGGCTGTCGGCGCGCACGCGCCTCTTCCCCCCTCACTCAGTTTCGCCGTTCTTCACGTCTCGTTGTGCGACCGGTACGGCGCTCAGTGCGTCGATCGTCACGTCCGCTACGCCGATCCTGACGTCGGTCCATACCGGTGGTCTGCGCCTGAGAATTTGATACTTTTAAAACCGAGACGGCCCCAGCAAGGGCCAGTGCGGCCGCCGACCACAAGAAGGATAGGCCGCGTCGACGAGTAATCCCTTCCGAAATGAATATTTCGCTCATGTCAGAACTCCTTAGGTTCAATGAACCGTTCTTGCTGACCCCCCGTCCCTCCAGAAAGACGTCTCGAAGCAAGCTCACCTGCGACCGCGAACCATGGTGAGACAACTGTCCGCGTCATTCATGGAACGCGGTTTATGAACCCCAGAAATGCCTCCTACAAGGGTATTCGTAAAACTCGCGGCGCCCCTTATCACGCTATGGGTAATGTTCGCGGCCCAAATACTCAACGGAGAGGTTCGACCGATCGTTGACGTCTAAGGTCCCAACCCAAAAAGAGTTGAGCGGTTTCAGTAGGTTGTGATTCCGTCAGGTTGAGAGACTTGATGGAGCCGAGGGGCCGAGGGGCGCTGGACCGAAACCGCTCGGCGCGCGGAGTTGATGAAGCGGGCAAATCGAGAAAGAGTGACTGCCACCTATCGCAAAGCTGCAAACGAACCAAAAAGGGGTTGAAGGATGCAGTCCGAGCTGTCTGATAGCACCGATCTGGTGGCGGTTTCCGCCGCGCTCGTCGCAGCCTATGTCTCCAACAACTCCGTACCGAGCGCCGAGCTGCCGAAACTGATTGATGATATCCACGCTGCCCTCCGCTCGCTGGGGGCACCGGTGTCGATTGAGCCGGAGAAGAAACCGGAACCCGCGGTATCGGTCCGCAAATCGATCAGGGCGGATTTCATCATATGCCTGGAGGACGGCAAGAAGTTCAAATCGCTGAAGCGGCATATCCGGACGCGGTATGGTTTGACGCCCGCCGAGTACCGTCAGAAATGGAACCTTCCGGCGGACTACCCCATGGTCGCGCCGAGCTATGCGGAATCGCGATCGGCCCTGGCGAAGGCGTCCGGCCTTGGTCAGTCGCGCAAGGCTGCCGCGTCTGCGCCTGAACCAATCGTCGAGGCTGCGTCTGCGGTCGCGGATAAGCCAAAACGCGCCTCGCGCATCAAGGCAAGCGCACCCACCGCGGGCCTGGCCGCGCCGGAGAGTATCCAGACGAAGCACGCCCCACACAAGGCGAAACCTGTTGGCGAGCCAGTGGTGGAACCGTCCGCAAGACCGAAGAGGGCGCGCAAGACCGCCGTAATCAGCGGCTCATGAGGCGCGAGGCAGCGGGAGACATTAGCACCCTGACGAAAATCACATTCCCTCAGCGAAAATGTTCGCTCGCTTGTCTCGTTGCCCTCGGGTCAATCGATGATGTGATACCCGCCGTCGATATAGAGCACCTGGCCAGTGATGAGCCGGGCCGCATCGTGCGCGAGAAACGCGGTGGCGGCCCCAACATCGTCGATCGCGACGAGTTCGCGGGCCGGCGATTTCCGCTTGGCCTTCTCCAGTAGGGAATCGAATTCCGGAATGCCCGAGGCGGCGCGCGTCGCCAGCGGACCCGGCGAAATCGCGTGGACACGAATGCCCTTCGGGCCCAGTTCGGCGGCCATATAGCGCACCGCAGACTCCAGGGCAGCCTTCGCCACGCCCATGATGTTATAGTTCTCCACCACCATCTGCGATCCGTAATAGGTCATGGTGAAGAGGGTGCCGCCGTTCTTCATGAGCGGCTCCGCGAGCTGCGCCATGCGGATGAACGACCAACAGGAGATCTCCATCGTTTTCGAGAAGCCCTCGAGGGGAGCGTCCGTCACGCGTCCCGCCAGCGTGTCGCGCGGCGCGAAGGCGATGGAGTGGACAACGAAATCGAGCTCGCCCCAGGTCTCGGTGATGCGCGCGAAGACGGCCTCGATCTGCCCCGGCGCCGCAACGTCCAGCGGCAGTACTATCTGCGCTTCCAGCTCCCGGGCGAGCGGCTCGACATAGGGGCGCGCCTTCTCATTGAGGTAGGTCACGGCCAGATCGGCGCCGAAGGCGCGGAAGGCCTTGGCGCAGCCCCAGGCGATGGACTGATCGTTGGCGATTCCGACGATGAGGCCCTTCTTGCCCTCCAGCAGCTTCGCTTTAACGGCGGGAATGGTCATGGCAGCCTCGCGGTTCACTGGGGGATGTCGAACAGGCGGATGGTGTGGCGTGCGATCATCAACTCCTCGTCGGTCGGAATGACGTGGAGGCCGACGCGACTGCTGGGCGCCGAGATCGATGATCCGCCTGCGGCATTGGCGGCTGGATCGAGCTCGGCGCCGAGCCAGGCGATGCGGCGGATGATGCGCTCACGCAGCTCCGGCGCGTTCTCGCCGATGCCGGCCGTGAAGACCAGGGCGTCGATGCCGCCGAGCGCCGCCGTCAGCGAGCCGATGYTGAGCGCGGAGCGATAGACGAAATGGTCGATCGCGAAGGCGGCGCGCGGGTCGTCGCTTCCGAGCAGATCGCGCATGTCGCTAGAGATGCCGGACAATCCCTTGAGACCGGCCTCATGGTAAAGCAGCTTGGACACCGCCTCGGCCGATAGCCCCTTCTGCATGATCAGATGCAGCACGACGCCCGGGTCGAGCTGCCCGGGGCGGGTTCCCATCGGCAGCCCGTCCAGCGCCGTGAACCCCATCGTGCTTTCGACGCTGCGCCCGTCCAGAAGAGCGCACATCGAGGCCCCGCTGCCGAGATGGGCGATTATCACCCGCCCGGCTGCATGCTCCGGAAACGTCTCGCGCAGGCGCTCCGAGACATACTCGTATGACAGGCCATGGAAGCCGTAGCGCCGTATCCCGTCCCGGTGGAGCGCCAGCGGCAGGGCGTAGCAATCGGCCTGCGCCGGATGGTCGCGATGGAAGGCCGTGTCGAAGCAGGCGATCTGCGGCACGTCCGGATTGATCTCCATGGCGAGCCGGATCGGCAGCAGATTGTTCGGCTGGTGCAACGGAGCCAATTCCGCATAGGTCGCCAGCTTGTCGAGAAGCGCGTGGTCGATCACGGTCGGAGCGGCGTAATCGGGACCGCCATGCACGACGCGGTGCCCTATCGCCATCAAGCGAAACCCCTCCAGACTGCGCAACCAGGTCCGGGTCTTCTGGATCGCGCACGGGAGGTCCGGCACCTCCTCGCGCTGGAAGGTGACATCGACGAGCGACGCCCCGTTGGCATCGGAGGCGCGTAGGCGCGGCCGATGCCCGATGCCGTCGAGCTGCCCCCGCACCTGCCGCGTCAGCTCGGAGCGGGAAACGGTGAAGATCTGGAACTTGAGGCTCGATGAGCCGGCGTTCACGACCAGGATCGCGTCCATGCGCCTAGACCGCCGCCGCGGAGGCGGCATGCCGCCGAGCGGCTGCGTAGAGCGCGGCGACGGCGCAGGAGGCCAGGCGCGCCCGGACAGAATCTGCGCGCGAGGTCAGGATGATGGGCACGCGCGCACCCAGGACGATGCCCGCCGCATCGGCGCGCGAGAGGAAGGTCAGATTCTTGGCGAGCATGTTCCCGGCCTCGAGATCGGGAACGACGAGGATCTGCGCGTGACCAGCGACGGGCGAAACGATGCCCTTGATGGCAGCGGCCTCCGGGGAAATGGCGTTGTCGAAGGCGAGCGGGCCATCGACCAGCGCGCCGGTGATCTGGCCACGATCGGCCATCTTGCATAAAGCCGCCGCTTCCAGAGTGGTCGGGATTTTGGTGGTCACTGTCTCGACGGCCGAGAGGATCGCGACGCGAGGGACACCGAGGCCGATGCCGGCCCAGAGGTCGACCGCGTTCTGCACGATGTCGCGCTTGGCATCGAGATCCGGAAAGATGTTGATCGCGGCGTCGGTGATGAACAGCGTCTCGGCATGGCCCGGCACGTCCATGATGAAGACGTGGCTGATGCGCCGCTCCGTGCGCAGCCCGGTGGCTCCCGCCGCAACCTCGCGCATCAATTCATCGGTATGGAGACTGCCCTTCATCAGCAGCTCGCCGCGCCCTTCTCGCACGAGTTTCACGGCTTCGGCCGCGGACGCATGGCTATGCGGCATGTCGACGATCTCCACGGCACCGAGGTCCAGCCCCTGGGCCTGCGCGACATCGCGGATCCTGTGCTGCGGTCCGACCAGAATTGGCACGATCAGCCCCTCGTCGCGCGCCTCCAGAGCGCCCTGCAGGGAGGCTGCGTCGCAAGGGTGAGCGACAATCGTCAGCGCCGGCGCACCGCTGCGGGCCGCCGCGATCAGCCTGTCATATTTGGAGGTGGGCGGYGTCTCAGCCCCCCCCAGCGTCTTGTCGCACGCCGAGCGCATCGCTAGGCCCTCCGTCTTGCGGCGATGGGGAGGTTGCCGGGGGGATTCGCGCCCAGTGGCGGTGCAGCCTCGAACTGGGCTCTGATCTCTTCGAGCCGACCGGCGGCCTCTCCCGAAAGGGCGCCACGCGCCGTCGATACCTGCTCGACCAGCGCGAATGCGGCGTCTCTAGCATCATGATCTGGCGGCAGCAGATCAGGCAGCGTCCGCAGCGCCTCGGACTGGTCGATCAGCAGCATGAAGTACTGCTCACGGGTCAGCGACTTGAACTCGCTCAGCGTCATGCGCCGGGCCTGTTCGCCCTGCTTGCGCAAGCGTCGGATCGCTTCGAAGCTCCTCTCATCGACGCCTTCCCGCGCCATGCCGACATAGAGAAGCGCCCGCACGCAGGCGTGCAGCAGCCCGCCGCGTCCAAAGCCGCCGCGCAGTTCACCGATCCGCTTCTGGACGAACTCGTCATGGAGCTTGCTCCTGGCGGCGCTCCGTGGGCGGTACGGTGAACTCGGGTCAATTCCCACGGCGGATTGCAACAGGGGCGAGCCGTAGACGGCGCGGAAAGTCTGCTCCGACATGGTCTCGGCCAGCTGGCGCCAGCCATCGAGGGCGTTGACGATGTGATCCGAGACCATGTCCTGCGCCTTCAGGAAGATGTTGTCAGCGGCGGCCGGCTGGCGCTCCTCGCGCACCTGGTTCGCTGTCGGTTCAAGCCAGGAGAGAAACGGGTTTCGCGAGCCAAACAGCTCGTATTGCAGCCGCAACGGATGCAGGTTGCGCATGGCCTCGGCGGCGATAGGGTTGGCGGCTGCCTTTATCCAGGGCTGGACCAGAGCGCGGTAGAGTGAGAGGTTGGTCTCGGACACGCGCGCGGCCGTCGCGAAGCGGCGCTCATCGTCGAGATCGTTGCCGCCGAGCGCCCGGATGTCGTCGAGCGTGCGCGCCTCGCAGCGCATCACCCAGTCACCGGTCACCAGGTCTGGGTTGGCATCGGCCTCGGCCTTCGGTTCGAAGGTTGCCTCGTAGAGGCCGGGCGGCAGCACGTCGATGATATCGATATTGGAGGCGAATTCGTCGTGTTCCTTCCGGGCCACGCCCGCCGATACGAAGATGCCGAGGTGCCCGATCCTGTCATGGACGGCGTAGACGATCGTCTGGCCGTAGGAGCGTATCTCGTCGACGCTGTCGTAGAGATCGAGTATCCAGTCGAGCGCTTGCTGAGGCGGGGTGATATTGTCGCCCTTCGAGCAGAAAACCACGATCGGCGAGCGGATATTGCGAAGGTCGATCGACGTACCGTCCGCGGTGCGGATGTCGCCGCAGGCCAATTTATTGCCGATGAAGAGCTCGTCAACGATGAACTGGATTTCCTCCGCGTTCAGCGTGACATGCCCGCCCCACCATTTTTCGAAGCCCAGGTACCGCTCGACCTCCGTGTCGATCTTCGAATAGAGGTTGTAGTGCTTGGTCCAGAGCGTGTTCGCCGGGTTCTGGTTCTCGAAATTCTGGACCAGCCACGCTCCGTCGAACGTTCCCGCACCGGCATCGCCGGTGAGGGCCGTCAGCCAGCTCCCCCCTAGCAGGCCGCCGGAATACCGCATCGGGTTCTGGCCCTTTACCCCGGCCCAGTACGACAGGGGCGAGCCCGCGAGGATGATCGGCCCGAACAGTTCGGGCCGGATCGCCGCAAGCATCGTGACGGCCCAGCCAGCCTGGCAATTCCCGATAACGCACGGCTTGCCTTCGGCCTTGGGATGGCGGGAGATAACGCGTTCGAGGAAGACGGCTTCGGCGTGCGCGACGTCTTGGATCGTCTGACCKGGCATTGCATCGGGCAGAAAGCCGATGAAATAGCAGGGGTGCCCGGCCGCCATAGCCACCCCGATCTCGCTGTCGGCCTTGAAGCCACCGATACCAGGGCCGTGCCCAGCTCGCGGATCGACGATGACGAAGGGGCGCTTGCTCTCATCAACGACGACGCTTGGCGGTGGCAGGATGAGCGCCAGGATGTAGTTCACCGGCCTGGGAAGCTCGCGCCCGTCGCAGACGAGATCGGCGTCATAGWCGAGCACGTGCGGCGCGCTCTGCGCGATATGTTCCTCGTATTGGAGCCCGCGCCGCCTCATCGTGTCGAGGAACAGGATCCAACGCTGCCCCGCATCGATTGTATAAGCCGCAGCATCGGTTACGAAATTTGACGTATTAAAAAGCATAACCCGCACTCCGAAACGTCCAAGGTCAGTTCGAAAAACCGCGCATCGTCATGCCATAATCCGAATTATGACTTTTCGGCATGCTTAGATTGAGATCAAATTGACGTATGATGAGCCTTGTACGCCGCTAATTGCCTCTGGTCCAGAGGGAGATCCACGGCCGTCTTCGATAAGACCGCGCTTCGCACTCGACTGCATCAATTTCTTCATTGTGACTGTCATCAATCCTTCAAATTTTGCTCGTGCCGCCTTGAATAGCGCTCGTAGCAATATCCATACCGATATGCCGCGCTGTCCCCGAGGAATTCGAGGAAGGCATCAAGGCCACCTGACATGAGCCGACCCAAGGGCGACGTCACGCCTCGCATTATCGACGGCTTCCACCCGCATCAGGCGCAGATCTCGATGCCCGGAACGGGGCTGGGGCGCTCGCTGGATACGATGTTGGCATGGTCTCGTGGCCGCAATTGGCGGACGCGTCCGTTCTCCGCGAGTGCCTACAAGTTCGCGACCGCGCAAAGCGCTCGTGAAACCGGGCGCGGCAGGAAATGCGAGAGCCCGCGCCATGCTGACGCGCGATGAAATCTGGACCTTGCACCTGTTTCGTCCAGACACCGGCCGCGTCGATTTGCGGCCGAGAAAGTCGCGCGAGGAACCGATTCGCAAGGGTCTGATCGAATGGACGCCCGCGCCAGCGTGGGCGGGCATTAACACCTACGCGCTGACTGCGCGCGGGCGGGCGGGCATGGGCATGCTGCCGACGGCGCCGGATTGATCAGTTGCGGGGATACGAGGGAAGCAGCCGCGTTGAAGGGCCCGATCGAACGACAGCTTTCCGACCCAAATCGGACGGCCAGAATCGACCACCCATCTGAGCCATTTGAAGATCGGTCTCTGGCGACCGGAGCCGATCCAATTCTCGACGTTGACTGCGTCCGCCTTCGGGCCAACCCGGACTTCCGTTCGCCTCAGCCTCAGCCTTATTCTCTCAGGAAGTATCCACTATTGGCCCCAGAGTTGACTTAGTGGCGGTGCGGCCTGCCGTCCGGACGGAGCCAGCGGCCTGCTGGACCGCGCTCCTATTTGAGCAGCATTGGGAGGACGACAAGTGCCGCAAGAGCAAGCACGACCSCGATGCGCAGCCAGACAKCTCTGAGATGWTTCCTCGCAAGCATATGACGCTCCCTTAACGCTACGACAGAACTCACATGTTAAACCCGTCTCTGACCTGCATCCCAGTAATGGAGTCAGCCAAGTCTTAATGTCATCAAGGACCTACCCTTGCGCGGCGCAAGCCGCCCTGCGGCRCCCGGTTCGTGGCCGCTGTCACGGCTTCGTCAGCGAGCGCAGTTGTCCCGGTTGGCTGATTGGGGCTGCTGCGAAGCCGCAGTACGACGCGATCACTCCCGTTGATAATCACCGAGGTCTGGAACGCGCCGGTGCGGGGGTGGTTG
>NZ_JBFTZN010000213.1:0-10046 GCF_056406775.1 Allobosea sp. P1_A7 | reverse complement strand
GGTTGGCGTCCATGACCGGGTCGGTATGGGCGAGGAACGGGGCGAAGGTACCGGCGACGACGACGGCCGCGAACAGCACGCCCCCGATCACGAGATTGGCTCTGAATTTCATCGGCACCCTCAGGTGTATCTGATGCGGGGGTCGATGATCGCGGCGAGAACGTCCACGAGCATGTTGACCAGCAGGAAGAACAGCACGATCACCAGGATGCAGCCCTGCACCACCGGGATATCGCGCAGCGAGACGCTGTCGACGAGCAGCGAGCCGAGGCCCGGCCAGGCGAAGAGCTTTTCGACCACGACGGCCTGGCCGATCACCGAGCCGAATTGCAGGCCGACGGTGGTGAGCACGATGACGAGCGCATTGCGCGCCAGGTGCCATTGCACGACGCGGCGCTCGCTCATGCCCTTGGACCGGGCGGTGCGGACGAAATCGGCATTCATGATCTCGAGCACGGAGGCGCGCGTGGTGCGGGCCAGCAGGGCGAGCGGGGCGACGCCGAGCGCAATCGAGGGCAGGATCAGGTTCTTCATCGCGCCGTCGCCATAGCCGAAGCTCGGCAGCCAGCCCAGGGTCAGCGCGAAGAGATACATCAGCATCAGGCCGAGCCAGAACTTTGGCAGGGAGAGGCCGGAAACGGCGGCCACCATCGAGACCATGTCGATCCAGCTGCCCGGCCGCAGCGCCGCCAGAAACCCCAGGGGGACGCCGATCGCGATCGCAAACAGCATCGAGGCGAAGGCGAGTTGGAGCGTCGGCCAGAGACGTTCGGCAATCAGGTGCCAGACCGGCTGGCGGGTGCGGAACGAGGTGCCGAGATCGAGCGTCACCAATTGCCCGATATATTTCACGAACCGGGTCGCGACGGGCTGGTCGAGCCCGAATTGCTGGTTCATGCGGGAGACGGCTTCCGCATCCATGACGGTGCGTCCGTCAGCCATCTGGCTGGAGGCGAAGCTGCCGGGGATGACGCTGAACAGTAGGAAGATCAGCGCCGCAACGGCAAGCAGAATCGGGATCGCCTGCAGCAGGCGCCGAAAGACATAAGACAGCATGCAGAACTCCTGGCCACGAACCCTTGGCCGCGAACTCTTGGCCGCGAACGCCCGGCAGCGAAGGCCGCCGGGCGCCGGGGTTTGGAGATTACTTCGCGGCCGGGGACGACGCGTCGACCCAGAGATCCTCGTAGTACTGCAGAGCGAGTTCCGTCGCGTTGGGCTGCAGGCCCTTCAGCCAGGGCTGATAGGCCATGACTGCCTTGTTGTAGTTGAAGAACCAGACCGGGGCGTCTTCATAGACGATGCCGTTGGCCTTCTTCAGCAGGTCGATGCGCTTGGCCGCATCGTCCGTCGCGGCGGCTTCGTCGATCAGCTTGTCGACGGCCGGGTTCTTGTAGGTGGTGTAGTTGCAGGCGCTCTGCGGGGTCGCGGAGTAGAAGCACTTCATCTGGGTCAGCGGATCGGGACCAGAGGTGTTCGACCAGATATAGGCCTGGAAATCACCCTTCGAGACGATGCCGCCGAGCGCCGAGCCTTCGACCGGCTTGATCTTCACCTTGACGCCGACCTTGGCCAGCATCGGGATCACGGCCTCGACGATCGGAACGCCCCAGCTCTCGTTCGGGGAAGCGGTCCATTCGAACTCGAAGCCATCGGGATAGCCGGCCTCGGTCAGGAGCTTCTTCGCCTTCTCCGGATTGAAGTCGTAGGGCTTCATGTCCTTGTCATAGGCCGGCGAGGAGAGCGGCAGCCAGCCGGTGGCGCGATAGGCCTTGTCGCGGACGAGGCGCTTGATGATCAGGTCGCTGTCGATCGCGTGATTGATCGCCTGGCGCACCCGCTTGTCGGAGAAGGGCTTGAAGTTCGGGTTCATGCCCATGTTGCGGGTGAAGACTTCCGCGACTTCGAGAATGCCCTTCTTCAGGTTCGGATCGGCCTGGTAGGCGACATATTGCGTCGGTCCCAGGATCGAGACGTCGATCTCCTTGTTGCGGAAGGCGATGTCGCGGGCAGCCGCCTCACCCATCGGCGAGATCACGACCTTGTCGGCATAGGGCTTGCCGGCCTGGTAGAACTTCTCCCAGCGCTCCAGCACCATGCGCGAGCCCGGAACATGCTCGACGAACTTGAACGGACCCAGACCGATCGGCTTGTTGAAGAAATCGGGTTCCTGCGCTTCCTTGGCCGGGAAGATCGAGGTGATCGCGGTGCGGAACAGGAAGCCGGGATCGGCCTTCTCGATCAGCGTGATCTCGAGGGTGAAATCATCGATCTTCTTCAGGCCGGAGATTTCCTTGGCCTCGCCCTTCTGGAATTCCTGGGCGCCCTTGACGCGCCGGACAAAGGCCGCGCCGGGATAGTTCTTCGTGGGATCCATCAGCCGGGTGTAGGTCCAGATGATGTCGTCAGCCGTCATCTTGCGGCCGTTATGGAAAAGCGCGTCGTCGCGCAGCTTGAAGGTGTGGACCGTGCCATCGGCGGAGGCGGTCACGCTCTTGGCGAGCTCCAGCACCGGCTTGTTGTTGGTCGAGTCCCACTTGTAGAGCGCGCGGTGCAGCGCGTTACCATAGATCTCGTCCTGGATCTGGTTCGAGACATGGCTGTCATTGCTGACGAAGGATGCGGCATAGGGCGCCGTGAAGCGGATCGTGCCGCCGCGGCGCGGTTCCTGCGCCTGGGCCGAGAACGCCATCGTCAGCGTCAGGGCAGTGGTCAAAGCCAGTCGTTTCAACACGTCAAATCCTCCCAAATTTCCCGTTGATCTTTTTGGTGGCGCCCCCCTTTTCAAGGGCGGCGCCGGTCAGTCCCGTACGGAACCTTACTTGGTTTTTCCGGTCTGTCTCCGTCGTCTAGCCGGCTGTCCCCGAGCAATTATCCGGTCAGGCATTCTGCGCGGCGCGGTCGAACACGACCTTGCCGTTCAGGATGGTGAGATCGCAGCGCGTGTCCTTCAGGATCTCTTCGGGCGCTGCGGTCAAAAGGTTGCGTGAGAACACGGCAACGTCGGCGAGATAGCCCGGCACGAGCCGGCCCTTCACGGCCTCCTGCTTCTGCGAGAAGGCGCCGAATTCGGTATAGGCCTGCAGCGCCTCGTCGATCGAGACGCACTGGGCCTCATCCATCACCGTGCCGCGCCAGGTCTTGCGGGTCAGCATGGTGTAGAAGTTCGGGAACGGATTGGGGTCGCAGACCGGTGCGTCGCTGCCCGTCGCCGGCTTCAGGCCGAGATCGAACCAGGTCCGCAAGGGGTAGCTCGACAGCGCCCGCTCCCGCCCGAGCACCTTCACATAGGCATCGCCGAAATCGTAGATGAAGACCTGCTGCGGGCAGGGATAGATGCCGGCCGCGACCATGCGTTCATGCTGCTCGGGCGTCGCGAAGCCGCAATGCTCGATGCGGTGGCGGCGGTCCGGATCGGGATGGGCGGCGAGCGCCTTCTCATAGGCCGTGATCAGCTGCTCGATCGCGGCATCGCCAATGGCGTGGCAGGCGAGCTGATAGCCCTTCACATGGGCGTCCATGACCTGGCGCTCGACATCCGCGTTCGAGCACATCTGCACGCCGGTGGTCTTGTCCTCGCCGAGATAGGGCGCGTTCATCCAGGCGGTGCGCCCGCCGGCCGAGCCGTCGAGGAAGAGCTTGACCGCGCCGACCATCAGCATGTCGTCGCCGGTGCCGGAGATCAGCCCGGCCTCGTAGCATTGCGGCACGACCGAGCGGCCTTCGTCGCCGAGCAGGGTCAGCCAGGTCCGCACCGGCAGGCGGCCGTCGCGCTTGGCGCGGTGATAGGCCGAGATCTCGCCGAAGGCGCCGCGCTGGCCGACCGCCGCATCCATGCAGCTGGTGATGCCGAGCGAGAGCAGGTAATTGCCGCCGCGTTCGATGCCGGTGACGAGGTCTTCCTCGGTCGGGCGCGGGATCGCGGCCCAGACCGGCGCGCGGGCGTTTTCCGCCAGCATGCCGGTGAGCCGACCGTTCTGCTGTTCGATCAGGCCGCCGGGCGGGGTCGGCGAGGCCTCGTCGATGCCCGCGAGCTCCAGCGCCATCGAATTGCAGATCGAGACATGGCCGCAGGTCCGGATCAGCATGACCGGATTGTTCGGCGCGGCGCGGTCGAGTTCCTCGCGATAGGGATGCCGGCCGGTATCGAGCTTGGTCTGGTCGTAGCCGCGCGACAGGATCCAGTCGCCGGGCTTGGTGCCGGCGGCACGCTTTGCGATGGCATCGAGCAGGGAGGCGAGATCGGGCGCGACCGCCGGGCGGGCGTCGACCCAGTCCATGGTCATGCCGAGCGAGACGAGGTGCAGGTGGGAATCGTTCAGGCCGGGCGTGGCGAGCCGGCCCTCGAGATCGATCACCTTGGTCCCGGGGCCGATCAGGGCGGCGATCTCGGCATCGCTGCCGGTGGCGAGCACCCTGCCCTGCCAGATCGCCAGGGCCTCGACGACCCCGTCCTCGCGGCCGCACCAGATCGGGCCGTTCCTGAGGACGAGATCGGCCTGCGGCCGGGCGCGGTGAGCCGGGGTTTGAGCGGAGAGCGTCATGGAAACTCCGAATTCATGTCAGGGCTTTAGTCCGAACGTCACGCCGGAGGCCAAAGCCCCCGGCTCGATCATCGGACCGGATTTCCTATTCGGTTCGATGATCTAACCTTCTGTGTTCGCATCGGTTTTCCCGAAAACCGCAATCCACTTTTCGGGCCGATGCTTTAGGCGCTAGATGTCGTCGAGCGGGAAGATCGGCCGGCGAACGCTCTTGTAGGGGCGCTCCTTGAAATTGCGCGTCGCCAGCGCGCCGGTATCGACCTCGACCACTTCGCGGGCGATCGGCTCGAAGGCGGCCCGGAAATGCTGCATCGACTTGACGATCACCGTCGATTTCCGCGTCGGGTCGACGCCGAGCGAGGTGAACTGCGCGAGGTCGGTCGCCTGGCCGTTATGGGTGATGATGACGAGCTCGACGCCGCCGATGCGCAGCATGACGCTGAGCCCGTAGCTGCGCCAGGCACCGCCGCCCATCGGGCCATAAGCGATGAAATGGCCGTCGGTGATCGAGACGACCCGGCCGGTGACCTCGAGCGGGCCGCCGCCCATGTTCGGATCGACCTTGCCGCCGAGCATCAGCGTCACGGTGTTGCCGACGCCGGCAGCCTGCGCCTGCAGCGCAGCCTCGCCGTCGCAGATCGCGTGGAAAGCGACATTCTCCAGGCCGGTGGCCAGGACCGCGCGCAGCAGGTTCGTGGCGTCGCCATAGGCGCCGGCGCCGGGATTGTCGGAATAATCGGAGATCACCAGCGGCTTGCCGGCCTTACCCTCGCCGTTCTGGCCCTCACCATTCTTCGCCTTCACCATGGCCTCGGCCACGGGCGTGAAATGGATCGAGGAGAAATGCCGCTGCTCCCAGGCATAATCCATCAGCTCTTCGGCGATGGCCTGGGCCTTGTTGCGGTCATTGGCGGTGACGACGACGGAGGGGCCGATATCGTGGACGTCGGCCGAGGAGAAGCCGGCCTGGACGCTGACGACCAGCGCCTCGCCCTTCGCCTCGAGCTCGTCGCCGCGGCGCAGCAGCTCCTTGAACGGGGGCGAGGTCGTGCGCCCGCCATCGAGAGCGTAGAGGATGGGCCGGCGGGCAACGGCGGCGGTCGGCGTGATCTCGCCATCCATCGCCTTCTGCAGCAGCTCGGCCGCCTGCCAGGTCCGCTCATACTGGTCGATATGCGGATAGGTCCGGTAGGAGATCAGCGCATTGGCGCTGTCGGCCATCAGCTGGGTGAGCGTCGCGTGCAGATCGAGCACCGCGACGACCGGAACGGAGGGGCCGACCTTGGCGCGGATGCGGGAGAGCAGCTCGCCCTCACCGTCATCGGAGCTTTCCGTCGCCATGGCGCCGTGGAGATGCAGCAGCACACCGTCGACGCCGGCGCAGGCCGCGACGATCTTGCCTGCGCATAGCTCGAAGGCCGCATCGGTGACGCGGCCTGAAGGGTTGGCATGGGCGACGATGGGGTGGGTCAGGCTCCAGCCGAACTTCTCGGCCGCCTCGAAGGCTGCGCCGAGCGATGTCCGCGTGCCGCTGAAAGCCGGGGGAATCTCGTTGTCGAGATAGAGGCCGGCGTTGCGAAAGACCTCTTCTCCGGTGAGCTGAACACTGAATGTGTTCGTCTCATGCATGAACTCTGCGACCAGAACGCGTCGTGCCATAATCCTCGTGTCCCTCCCGGACCCTTTTCGACTCTTTTTAACGGTCGTTCGGGTCTATGCCAGATGTGTATACAGCATGCGCTCCCTGCGTGGAGCGCCTGCCGTTCGTCGCAAGCGCGGCCTTAGGCCGCGCTGCGTCTGGACGAAATCGCCCAGACGCAGAAAACGTGATCGAACCTCATAGTCATGCGAAAAACCGTTGCCGCTTTTTCGCAGAATGCTCTAGGCCGCGCGGCTGCGCTCGATTTCGCCCTTGCCCGGGGTGCCGTCCTCGGCCCGCGCATAGGCCTTGCCGAAGCGGTTGGCGAGGAAGGAATCGAGCGTGATCTCTTCCTGGCGGACAAATCCCTGCTGCGGCAGCTTGCCCTGCGCCAGCATGTCCAGCACCGCGCAGATGCCCGAAGCGGTGGTGATCTGGATGGCGCTGCGCGTCACGCCGCCGACGGTCGCGCTGTAGACCTTGTTGGCATAGGTCTGCTGCAGCAGGCGGCCATCTTTCATGCCGCTGACGGTGACGAAGATCACCACGACGTCCTGCAGGGTGCTCGGCAGGGCGTTCTCAAAAATGTCCTTCAGCACGTCGCGGCGATCGGCCAGGCGCAGGTCCTGGAGCAGCGCCTTCATGATCGCGCAATGGCCGGGATAGCGAATCGTGCGGTAGTTCAGCGTCCGGACCTTGCCGGCCAGCGTCTCGCAGAGCGTGCCGAGGCCGCCAGAGGTGTTGAACGCCTCATAGGTGACGCCGTCGAGCGAGAATTCCTCGCGCTCTTCCATCGCCGGGACGAGGGTCAACTCGCCGTTGACGACCGCTTCGCAGGGTTCGCAATACTCGTTGATGACCCCGTCCGTGCTCCAGGTCAGGTTGTAGTTGAGCGCGTTGGAGGGGTATTGCGGCAGGGCGCCGACGCGCAGCCTGAGGCTGTCGAGCGTGTCGAAATCACGCGCCAGATCGGCGGCGACGATCGAGATGAAGCCCGGCGCCAGGCCGCATTGCGGAATGAGGGCTGCCTTCGCCGTCTTGGCGAGTTCCTTGACGCGCCTCGTGCTGGCGACATCCTCGGTCAGGTCGAGATAATGGACGCCAAGCGGGGCCGCGACTTCGGCGATCCGCGTCGTCAGATCGAAGGGGGCTGCGCTCAGCACGGCGAAACGGCCTTCGAGCAGGGCGGTCAGCGCCTCCTTGTCGGCGATATCGACCTTGCGGGTCGAAACCGTGGCGCTGGTGCGGATGCCGGCGAGCTGCGCCTCGGAGCGGTCGGCGACCGTGACGCGGTAATCCCCGCTGCTGCCGAGCATGTCGGCGATGGTCTGGCCGATCTTACCCGCGCCAATAACGACGATTTCCTTCATTGTGGCGCTCCGTGCGTTCGTTGATGTCCTATGCTGGCTGACGATTTCGTCGAATAGAAGCGGCCATCACGACGATTCATATGGGATTTTACGGCGATCTGCCGTAAGTACTCAGCATCATGCCGATCGACCGCACAGACAGACAGCTCCTTATCCTGCTGACCGAGAACGCCCGGGCGCCGGTGGCCGAGCTCGGCCGCCAGCTCGGCCTCTCACGCACGACGGTGCAAAGCCGGATCGAACGGCTGGAGCGGCGCGGCGTCATCACCGGCTACACGGCGCGGCTCTCCGACGAGCATGAGCGCGGGCAGGTCAAGGCCCATGTCCTGATCACCGCACTGACCAAGCTCGCTCCCAGGGTCGAGGCGGAACTGCGCCGCATTCCGGAGGTCCGGACCCTTCATTCGGTCAGCGGTCATTTCGACATGATCGCGATCGTGATCGCGCCGTCGATCGGCGAACTCGACGAGCTGATCGACCGGATCGGCGCGCTCGACGGTGTCGAGCGGACGATGTCGTCGATCATTCTCTCGACCCGCGTCGAGCGCTGAGCCCTCGCCTGCTCCCGGCAATCGCGCGCTCGTATCCCGCCACAATCAGGCGTACACTCACGACCAGGGGAAAACTGCGGTGGGAGAAGAAGATGGCAGGTGACGACCGTCGGCCACGCGTCTGGCATGACGTACACAGCGTGCAGGAGGCCCCGCGCGAAAGGCAGAAGGCCAGCGGGCGAATCGCAGCTGAAGAGGCTGCGGCACGCAAGAAGATCGAGGCCTTGCGGGCGCAGCGGCTGGCGAAGGAAGCAACTGAGCCGCCGCCCGAGCCCAAGCCGGCTGCACGCAGCAAGCCGAAGGCGACAGCGCCCTAGGACTGACTCGAACGGCAGCAGGGCCGTCATCCGGACGCCCGGGAGTTACGAGATTCGGCCCCGGATCCATCGAACGCCGCAGGGCGTTGCGACGGATCCGGGGTCTTTGTTTGTGCCGGAACGGCGCCCCCAATGCAGAGCGCCGATTCGCCGAGGCGTTCAGGCCTGGTCGAGCCAGGCGGTGAGCAGGCCGATATCGGCCTGCGACAGGCCATGGCCCGCCGRTAGGATGCGGTGCTCGACCGTCGCGCCATTGCCCGACAGAGTCGCGGCAAGCCGTGCGGCGTCGGCGGCCGGAATGATCGGGTCCTGCGCTCCCGACAGCATCAGCACGCGTTTGCCGGCGAGATCGGCCTTTGGTGGCTCCCGGAAGGGCGACATCGCCCGCAGCAGCGCCGCCCCGGCCAGCACCTCTGGGCGCAGCAACAGCAGGCTCGCCGCGATATTCGCCCCGTTCGAGAAGCCGACGGCAATCGGCGCGGCAAGATCATAGCGTCGGCGCGCATCCTCGATGAAATCCGCCAGCTCATGGGTGCGGCGGCTCAGATCGGCCTCGTCGAAGACGCCTTCGGCGAGCCTGCGGAAGAAACGGGGCATCGTGCCTTCCAGCACCTGGCCGCGCGGCGAGAGCAAGGCGGCGCCGGGCGCGACCATGCGGCCGAGCGGCAGCAGGTCATGCTCGTTGCCGCCGGTGCCATGGAGCAGCAGCAGGGGCTTGCGGGCGGTATCGCTGCCCGGCTCGAACGCATGGATGAAGGGTGTGGTCGCGACGGCGTCCAGCATGGGTCACTCCTCGATAATGCAGGGGACGGCCCTGCCCCGTCAGCGCGGCGAGGCAGGGCGTCTTGTTTGGTCAGGTGTCGTCAGGCGAGTTCCGGCAGCACGGCCTCGATACGGCTGCGCTGCGCCTCGTATTGCGGCGGCAGCTTCAGCGCCTGGCCGAGGCTCTCGCTCGCCTCGTCGATGCCGAAGCCCGGCGCGTCGGTGGCGATCTCGAACAGGACCCGGCCGGGCTCGCGGAAATAGACAGAGCGGAAATAGTTCCGGTCCCGCTGCTCCGTGGCGCGGATGCCATGGTTCTCCTTTAGGCGGCGCACCATCGCTTCCTGCTCGGCATCACCCGCCGCCCGGAAGGCGATATGGTGCACCGAGCCGGCCCCCTGGCGTGCCGGCAGGAAGCCGCCGGCGGTGCGCAGATCGACAATCCCGCCGCATGCCGCGCCCTCAGTCCGGAAGCGGGTCACGCTGCCTTCCCTCGCGATCTCGGCAAAGCCGAAGATGTCACTGAGGATCGCACCGGTCGGCGCCGCATCCTCGAGCAGCAGGCTGACGGAGTGGAAGCCGCGGATCGCATGCTCGGCCGGAATCGCGCCGCCCGTCCAGGCCGGCTCGGCGGCAATGCCGGGCAGGCCGATCAGGGCAAGCCGCATCCCGTCCGGATCCCGGAAGGGCAGCACGGTGTCGCCGAAGCGCTTCTGCGGCGCCTCATGGGCGACGCCAAGCTCGACGAAGCGATGCGTCCAGTAGCCGATTGCCCCCTCCGGCACGCGGAAGGCGGTTTCCTGGGTCTCGCCGACGCCGAGCCGGCCCGGAGCGGCGTGCTCCCAGGGGAAGAAGGTCAGGAT
>NZ_JBFTZN010000212.1:0-10079 GCF_056406775.1 Allobosea sp. P1_A7 | reverse complement strand
GTCCAGAACCAGGATGCGAACGGCAGAAAGGATGGTGGCGATCCTATGGGCGACCACCAGCGTGGTGCGGCCCTGCATCAGCCTGTCGAGCGCATCCTGGACCGCGCGTTCGCTTTCCGAATCGAGCGCGGAGGTGGCCTCGTCCAACAGCAGGATCGGCGCATCTTTCAGCACCGCCCGGGCGATCGCCAGACGCTGGCGCTGGCCGCCCGAGAGCGTGACGCCACGCTCGCCGACGACAGTGTCGTAACCCTGCGGCAGAGCACGGATGAAGCCGTCGGCTGCGGCCAGGCGGGCGGCTTCCTCGACCTCCTCGCGGCTCGCACCGGGGCGGCCATAGGCGATATTGTCCCGCACCGAGACACCGAACACGGTCGGTTCCTGCGGCACCAGCGCGAAGCGCTGCCGCCAGGCTTCCGGATCGGCGTCGGTCCCGGCGACGCCGTCGACCATGATGCGGCCTTCCGCCGGATCAAAGAAGCGCAGCGCAAGCTGCAGCACCGTGCTCTTGCCGGCACCGGATGGGCCAACCAGGGCAATGCGCTCGCCCGGGCGGACGCTGAAGGACATCTCGTGCAGCGCCAGGACCGTCCGCCCAGGATAGGAGAAGGAGACGCGTTCGAAGGCGAGTTCACCGAGCGATGGCTCGGGCATCGGCTTTGGATGCACAGGAGCGGTGATCGCCGGTTTGGTCGCGAGGATTTCGCCGAGGCGCCCGGCGGCACCGGTGGCGGCCGAAATCTCGCCATAAACCTCCGAGAGCTGTCCGAGCGAACTCGCAGCCAGCACCGCGTAGAGCACGAATTGCGAGAGCCTGCCGCCAGTCATCCGGCCGGCAAAGACATCCATCGCGCCGACCCAGAGCACGCAGACCACGCTGGCGCTGACCAGGAAGATCGCGACGCCTGAGAGGATGGCACGCGAGCGCGTCGCGGAGCGCGAGGCCGCATAGGCATCGTTCRAGGCACTCTCGAAGGCCCGGGCCGTCTGCCGCTCGGCCCCGAAGGATTGCATGGTGCGGATCGCACCGACCGCCTCCGAGGCGAAGGCCGAGGCATCGGCCAGACGATCCTGCGCCGCCCGCGCCCGGCGCCGGACCGAGCGTCCGGAGAAGACCAGCGGCAGCACGATCAGCGGGATCGCGGCGATGACGATGGCCGAAAGCTGGGGGCTCGTCACGACCATGAGCGCCAGGGCACCGAGAAACATGATGCCATTGCGCAATGCGATCGAGGCAGCCGAACCGAAGGCCGATTTGATCTGCGTCGTATCCGCCGTAAGGCGCGAGACGAGGTCGCCGGCGCGGCTCGAATCGAAGAATGCGGGCTCGAGCCGGGTCAGATGGGTGAAGACATCGGCGCGCAGGCTGGAAACGATGCGCTCGCCGATCGTCATCACCAGATAGAATCGCGCCGAGCTCGCCAGTGCCAGCACGGCGACGACCCCGATCAGCAGCATGAAATAATTGTGGGCGAGCGCCTGATCGCCGCCGGAGAACCCGACATCGATGACGCGACGGACCGCGAGCGGCAGCACCAGAGTCGCGCCCGAGGCGACGATCAGTGCGAGGATGGCCAGCGCGATCCGCCCCTTCTGCGCCAGCGCATAGGGCCAGAAGGAGGAGAGAGAATGGAAATCGGGGCGCGTCTTTTTCTGGTCTTCGTTATCTTCGGCCACGCTTCACTGTCCTGTCATGCTTGCGCTGTCGCTTCGCCTGCGCTATTGCGCTGGCGACTTCACGACAGGCTCATACGAATTGTTCGACGGGCCGGCCAGCTAGCCTGGTTATCGACCGTGCCCGCTTACGATTGAGGATTTCGCCATGAAGACCGGCATCCATCCCGACTACCACACCATCAAGGTCGTCATGACCGATGGCACCGAATACTTCACGCGTTCGACGCTCGGCAAGGAGGGGGACACCCTCAATCTCGACATCGACCCGAAGACCCACCCGGCCTGGACCGGCGGCACCCAGCAGCTGATGGACCGCGGCGGCCGCGTCTCGCGCTTCAATTCGCGCTTCGGCGCCCTCAGCGCGCTCGGCAAGAAGTAATTCGGCCGTCGATCGTCCCCGATCGACGCAGCCTGCAAACACAAAAGCCCGGCCTAGCGGCCGGGCTTTTTGCGTGTCGGGCGGCGATTGGTCGCGGTCGCGAGCCCCGCGCATCAGGCTCAGTTGAGCAGGGCGAGCCGCGATTGCAGGCTGCGGATCTGGCTCTGGACGGGGTTCGGAGTGACCTCGAACACGTCTGAACCGGACATCAGCCCTTCGAGGTGGCGGATGCGGTCCTGCAGACGGATGGAGTGGGCAATCAGATCGCGCAGCCTCTGCGGCAGGCGCATCGCCTCTTCCTGCACCGGCGACAGCATCGGCTCGGCGATCTTGACTTTGTTCTTCTCCAGCCGAGCCTGCTCTGCGGTCATCTCTCCTTCGGCCACGGCGCGCTGCACCAGGAGCCAGGAGGCGATCTGCATCAGCCGCGTCGTCAGGCGCATGCTTTCGGTCGCATAGGTCAGCGCAACATCGCGCGGGAGTGCCGCCGACTCGGCGCGGCCGTCGCCATCGAGGTAGCTCGCCGTCAGCTCGACCAGCGCCATGCCCTCGCGAAACAGCAGCATGAAGCCGTCCGATTTGACGAAGCCCCTTGCAAAGGAAAGTGCGCCTTCATCCGGCCCGGACTTCAGCAGCGTCATATCGGTCATCGCGACGTCTCCAATCGGCACAAAGGCGTGTGCGTCTGGGACGCGCCACGGATTGATACCGTCACAACGGCAAGAATAGCGCCGTTGCATTGTCGAGACTCTGGTAAGATGTTGTTAACCTTAACACGCCATGAAGGCCAAAAAAGAGCCGCCCCGAAGGCGGCTCGAAGGTCAACAGGGAGGCGTCAAACAGAGTGGGCAGGAGCCACTCGACATCCAGAGAAACTGGATGATCGGATTCATACTTTGGAATCGTTAAGGAGCGGTTAAGAACGCCGCCGCGCGAGCATATTTGCGCAAGGAAACGGCAGGATCGGGCGACGATTGCCCTCCTCCCGCGCCAGTCGGCCCGGTCGATGCGCGCTTATGGAATCCTGGCACGACGAAGCCTGAGCTATTCGTGCCGCGAGCCCCTGCCTCAGCCTATCTTGCGGAAAAAGGCATCCGCAGCCGAGCGCGAGGCATCCTTTTTGGCCCTGATCTCCATCAGGCGCGCGATCTCGGTCTTGAGCGCCTCGATGCGTTGATCGATCTCCGCGAGCGACAGCATCGCAAGATCCTGCCCGATCTGGTGAATGGGTTGCGGCGCGGGGCGGTCATCCTCTGAAAATATCGACATGGCTGCCTCATTTTCGAAACGCGACGGYGGAGACTAGCCGGCTCGCCGCCGCAAGGCCACTATCTCTGCGAAGCAGGCGTCAGATGCGGACGCCTCATGACCAAAGAGGGACAACCAGACGTGATGCCAATCCTTCCCGAGACGATGACCGCCATCGGCTTTGCGGCCCCCGGCGGCCCTGACGTGTTGCGTCCTGAAACACGGCCCGTGCCGAAACCGGCCGCAGGCGAGGTTCTCGTCGAAGTTGCGGCCGCCGGCATCAACCGGCCCGATGTCCTGCAGCGGCTCGGCGGCTACGCTCCCCCGCCCGGCGCCTCGGATATCCCCGGCCTCGAGATCGCGGGCAGGGTCGTGGCGGTCGGCGATGGCGTCGGCCGCTTCGCGTTGGGAGACCGGGTCTGCGGGCTCGTCGCCGGCGGCGGCTATGCCCAATATGCAAGCGTCCACGAGAGCAATGCCCTGCCAGTCCCCGCCGGGCTGTCGCTGATCGAGGCGGCCGCGATTCCCGAGACCTATTTCACCGTCTGGACCAACGTCTTCCAGCGTGGCCGGTTAAAGAGCGGCGAGAGCTTCATGGTCCATGGCGGCAGCTCGGGCATCGGCACCACGGCGATCCAGCTCGCAAAGGCCTTTGGCGCGACGGTCATCGCAACCGCGGGCTCGGATGAGAAATGCGCGGCCTGCCGCGAACTCGGTGCCGATGTCGCGATCAACTACCGGGAGCAGGATTTCGTCAGCGCCGCGAAGGAGGCCACCGGCGGGCACGGCATCGACCTGATCCTGGATATGGTCGGCGGCGACTACATTTCCCGCAATTACGAGGCAGCGGCCGAGAGCGGCCGGATCGTCCAGATCGCCTTTCTGAACGGCCCCAAGGCGGAGGTCGATTTCCGTCGGCTGATGATGAAGCGCCTGACCCATACCGGCTCGACACTCCGCCCGCGCACCATCGCCGAGAAGGCAGCCATCGCCGCCGAGCTGGAGGCCAAGGTCTGGCCCCTGCTGGCCCAGGGCCGCTGCAAACCCATGATCCATGCGACCTTCCCCTTGGCAGAGGCCGCGGCCGGGCATCGCCTGATGGAGAGCAACGCCCATATCGGCAAGATCGTCCTGACGATGTGACCCGCAGCCGCGATATCAGTGCTCGCCTTGCCGGCCGGCGCTGTCATCGATCATAGGGCTGTCTGAGCCACCGGCGCCTTCCGCGCTTTTTCTTGGACAGCCTTCATGGCTTTGCATATAACGCCCGCATCCTGCTCATCGCTGATGATTTGGATGGCCGGCCGAGGAGGCCGGTCGGCGCATGAGAGCTTTTGTCCGCGACCCTGATCCGGCGTAAGCCGCCGGCCTTCGAGATCCAGGAGACGATGCCGTGTCACAACCCCCGCTGATGCCGAAAGCCACTGCGGTCTGGCTCGTGGAAAACACGTCGCTGACCTTCGAGCAGATCGCCGAGTTCTGCAAACTCCACCCGCTCGAAGTTCGCGGCATCGCCGATGGCGAAGTCGCCGCCGGCATCAAGGGCCTCGACCCGATCACCTCTGGTCAGCTCACCCGTGAGGAGCTCGAGCGCGCCGCCAAGAACCCGAACCACCATCTCCGGCTTGCCGAGCGCAAGGTGAAGGTGCCGGAGATCAAGCGCGCCAAGGGGCCGCGCTACACTCCGGTTTCCAAGCGCCAGGACCGCCCGAACGCGATCCTCTGGCTGCTGCGCAACCATCCCGAGCTCAAGGACRCGCAGATCATCCGCCTGATCGGCACGACGAAATCGACCATCGCCCAGATCCGCGACCGCACCCACTGGAACGCGCAGACCCTGACGCCGGTCGACCCGGTCAGCCTCGGGCTCAGCTCGCAGATCGATCTCGACTTCGAGGTCGGTCGTGCGGCCAAGGATCGCCCGGCCGCCCTTGCGGAGGCAGGCTCGACCTTGCTCCCGGCCGAGGAGACCACCGCGCGGGAGCCGGTCCATGCGAGCCAGCCTTTCGCTGATATGAGCAAGCCGAAGCGCGAGGAGGAAGCGGCGATCGACGTCGATTCCGTCTTCGCCAAGCTGAAGCAGCTCAAGCGTCCGGCCGACGAGGACGACGAGATCTGAGGTCGCTGACGACCGAGCGGCCTGCCTGTCGCGGAGAATGGCCTTGGCATCCGATCTTGCCTTCACCTTTCTCGGCACGGGCGCGCCGCCGGTCAGCCTGCGCCGGGCCGGCCCGTCCCATCTCGTCCAGGGGGCCGGACGCAAGATCCTGATCGATTGCGGCTCGGGCGTGAGCCAGCGCCTGGTCGCCGCCGGCCATCGCGGCACCGATATCGACCTGCTCATCGTCACGCATGAGCATTCCGACCATCTGGTCGATTTCTACCAACTTGTGGTCTCATCCTGGCATCAGGGCCGCGCCCGCCCCTGGCGTGTGCTGGCCCCTGCCCCCGCACTTGCCAATATGCGCGCGCAATACGAGGGCTTTGCCCGCGAACGCGCCTTGCGCATTGCCTTCGAGAAGCGGCCCGACGCCACGGGGCTCGATGTGCAGTTCGAGGAGCTGCGCGAAGGCATCGTCTCCGGGCTGGGCGAACTCGCGATCGACGCCTTCCTGGTTGATCACCGGCCTGTCGAGCCCGCTTTCGGACTCGCGATTTCGCTGGCAGGCAGCAGCCTTGTCTTCTCGGGCGACACGCGCCTGACACCGTCGCTCGAACGCGCCGCGCAGAATTGCGATCTGCTGGTCTGCGAGGTCTTCATCGACAGTGAGATGCCTGTCGTCGCCGGTATTCGCTCGGCCGAGACCGTGGCGGCCGTACAGGCCTATCACATGACCCCCGCCGTGGTGGCGAAACTGGCGACGCAGGCCGGCGCAGGCATGCTCGCGCTGACGCATCTGGTACCGCCCGGCGCCGACACCTCCCGGCTTGCCCGCGAGATCAGGACGGCAGGTTATGCCGGCCCGCTGATTGTTGGCGAGGATCTGATGGCGCTCGATGTCGGCGAACGACTGCTGCGCTGGAATGGCGCGACGATCGGGATCTGAGCCGCGTCATCGCGAGCCAGGCAATCCTGTCTCGCCCTCGGACTAGCCAACGCCTCTCGCCTTGAGGACCTCGCCGATCTCGTCGAGCACGACAGGATCGTCGATCGTCGCCGGTACGGCATATTCCTCGCCATCGGCGATCTTCTTCATCGTCGCGCGCAGGATCTTGCCGGAGCGTGTCTTCGGCAGGCGTGCCACGGTCACCGCGAGCTTGAAGGCAGCAACCGGGCCGATCTTGTCGCGCACCAGCGCAACCAGCTCCTTCTCGACCTCGGCCGGGCTTTGCGTCACGCCCGATTTCAGCACGACGAACCCGCAGGGCTGCTCGCCCTTCAGAGCATCCCTGATACCAACCACGGCGCATTCCGCCACCGCCGGATGCGAGGCAAGCACCTCCTCCATGCCACCGGTCGAGAGCCGATGGCCGGCGACGTTGATGATATCGTCGGTGCGGCCCATGATGAAGACGTAGCCGTCCTCGTCGATGAAGCCGGCATCCGAGGTGTTGTAATAGCCCGGGAAGGCCGTGAGATAGGATTGGCGGAACCGCTCGTCGTCCTGCCACAGCGTCGGCAAGGCGCCGGGCGGCAGCGGCAGCTTGACCACGATCGCCCCCATCGTGCCGGCCGATACGGGTTTTCCGGTCTCGTCGAGGCACTGCACGTCATAGCCCGGCAGCGGCACGGTCGGCGATCCATGCTTCACCGGCAGGAGCTCCAGCCCGACCGGGTTGCCGACCATGCAGGAGCCGCTCTCGGTCTGCCACCAATGGTCGATGACCGGAACCTTCAGCACGTCCTCGGCCCATTTCAACGTATCGGGATCGGCCCGTTCTCCGGCGAGGAAGAGCGTGCGGAACTGCGACAGGTCGTAGCGTGCGAGATGGGTTGCCTGCGGATCCTCCTTGCGGATCGCGCGAAACGCCGTCGGTGCGGTGAACATCGCCACCGCCTTGTGTTCGGAAATGACGCGCCAGAACGCGCCGGGATCAGGCGTGCCGACCGGCTTGCCCTCATAGAGCACCGAGGTCGCGCCATGCAGCAGCGGGCCATAAACGATATAGCTATGGCCGACGACCCATCCGACATCGGACGCGGTAAAGAAGACCTCGCCCGGCTTCACGCCGTAGAGGTTCTCCATAGTCCATTTCAGCGCGACCATATGGCCGCCGTTGTCACGGACCACTCCCTTGGGCCGACCCGTCGTGCCCGAGGTGTAGAGCACATAGAGCGGGTCCGTGGCGGCGACCTCGACGCAATCGGCCTTGCGTCCCGCGGCCTTGGCCGAGGCGACCAGCGCCCGCCAGTTCCGGTCGCGCGTGACATGCATGGAGGCGTCCGCCTGGGGACGCTGCAGCACGATGCAGGTTTCCGGCTTGTGGGCGGCGAGCGCGATCGCGCCGTCGAGCAGCGGCTTGTATTCGACGATGCGTGTCGGCTCGATGCCGCATGTCGCGGTCAGGATGACCTTTGGCCTGGCGTCATCGATGCGCGTCGCCAGTTCCTTGGCGGCGAAGCCGCCGAACACCACCGAATGCACCGCCCCGATCCGGGCGCAGGCCAGCATGGCAAAGGCTGCCTCCGGGATCATCGGCATGTAGATGATGACGCGGTCGCCCTTGCCGACGCCCAGATCCTGCAGGACAGCCGCAAGCGTCGCGACCTCGCCGAGCAGATCACGATAGCTGTAGCTCGCCTTGGTTCCGGTGACGGGGCTGTCATAGATCAGCGCCGTCTGCTCGCCCCGCCCGTCACGCACATGCCGGTCGAGCGCATTGAAGCAGGTATTGCAGCTCGCATCCGGGAACCAGCGTCCATAGACACCGGCTTCGGCATCGAAGATCGCCTGCGGCGGCTTGATCCATTCGATCTCGCCTGCCGCCTCGCGCCAGAAGCCGATCGGATCCGCCTGCCAGCGCGCATAGGTTTCGCGATAGTGGCTTGCATGCGTGGCRTTCATCGGACGCGTTCCTCTTCGCCTGGTTCTGGCCTAGACCCGGCAAGCGGGTCGGGCGATTTTGCGCGGGATCGTGCTCACTCTCCCCCGCCTGCGCAAGCACGCCGCCGTCAGACTTTAGCTACGCATCCGCGCACGACCGCTCCCGCCCTCGCCCCCCCGGACAGCCATGAGCTTCGACCCAGCCTATCTCGCCGCGATGGTGCCTGCCGTCATCCTGGTCGGGCTCGCCAAGGGTGGCTTCTCGGGCCTGGGGCTGCTCTCGCTGCCGCTGATGGCGCTCGTGCTCCCGCCGGTCCAGGCGGCCGCGATCATGCTGCCCATCCTGATCGTCCAGGACATGGTGAGCGTCTGGGCCTATCGCCGTGAGTTCGACAAACGCAACCTCGCGACGATGCTGCCGGGTGCTCTTCTCGGCGTGCTTGCGGGTTATGTCTTGGCATCGCGGGTTTCCGATGCCGCGGTTGGCCTTTCGGTCGGCATCATCTCGGTTGCCTTCGCAGGCCGTCGGCTCTTCGCCGACCGCAAGGCGCAGTCGCCGGTCACGAAGCCCGCGTTTGGGCCCGGCAGCTTCTGGGGCGCGGTTTGCGGTTTCACCAGCATGATCGCCCATGCCGGCGGCCCTCCCTTTCAGATCTACGTCATGCCGCAGCGGCTCTCGCCGCCGACCTTCGTTGGCACCGGCGCGATCTTCTTCGCGCTGCTCAATCTCATGAAAGTCGGCCCCTATATCGCGCTCGGCCAGTTCACCCGCGAGAACCTCGCCGCGTCGGCGGCACTGTTTCCGGTCGCGATCCTCGCGACCGTTGCCGGTGTCTGGCTGGTGCGCCGCGTGCCGGCGGAACGCTTCTACACCATCATCTACTGGCTGCTGATTGCTGTCGGCAGCAAGCTGATCATCGACGGGTTCCTGGCGTTGCGCCTCCATCCCTGACCCACGAGTCCAGCTGCGTCGATTGCGCCGCATCGGAAAAAGGGATGGATTACGGGAGAGCGCGGGACCGGCTAGATCCGAAGGCGACGCGACGGAAGAAGGCGCCCCGATGAAGACCTCGCCCTATGACATCGACCTCGACCGCAACCCGGCCAACTTCCAGCCGCTGACGCCGCTGACCTTCCTCGAGCGTGCCGCCGCCGTCTTTCCCGACCATGTTGCGATCATCCACGGCCCGTTGCGCCGGACCTATGCCGAATTCTACGCACGCTCGCGCAGGCTTGCATCCGCGCTGGCGAAGCACGGCATCCGCAGGGGCGATACCGTCGCAGCCATGCTGCCGAACACGCCCGCCATGCTCGAATGTCACTACGGCGTGCCAATGACCGGCGGTGTGCTCAACACGTTGAACACGCGGCTCGACGCCGCCATCATCGCGTTCTCGCTCGACCATGGCGAAGCCAAGGTGCTGATCGCGGACCGCGAATTCTCGAGCACAGTCCAGGCGGCACTGGAACTCTGCAAGGTCAAGCCGCTGGTCATCGACTATGACGACCCGGTCTATGACGGCAGCGGCGAGCGGCTTGGCAGCGTCGAATACGAGGACTTTCTCGTGACCGGCGACCAGGATTTCGCCTGGACGTTACCCGGCGACGAATGGGACGCGATCTCGCTGAACTACACATCGGGCACCACCGGCGACCCCAAGGGGGTGGTTTATCATCACCGCGGCGCCAATCTGCTCGCGACCTCGAATATTGTGACCTGCGGCATGGGTCGTCATCCCGTCTATCTCTGGACGCTGCCGATGTTCCACTGCAATGGCTGGTGCTTCCCC
>NZ_JBFTZN010000211.1:0-17327 GCF_056406775.1 Allobosea sp. P1_A7 | reverse complement strand
GTTGGCAGCCAGCCCCTGCTGTCGTGGCGACGGCCCGGCCGACCAGTGGGGCATCGGGCCGGGACCTGCTGGCGATCACCCAGCCGTCAGCATCTCGGGCTTGATCGGCAGCTTGCGGAGCCGGATGCCGGTTGCCGCATGGACCGCATTCAGCACCGCGGGCGCGAGCGCCGACGTGCCGGGCTCGCCAAGCCCGCCGGGCGCCTCGCTGCTCGCCACGATCTCGACCTCGATCGTCGGGGCCGCATCGATGCGGAGCATCTGGTAGGTGTCGAAATTGGTCTGCTCCACCCTGCCATCCTTGAGGGTGATCTCGCCGTACAAGGCCGCGGTGATGCCGAAGACGACGCCGCTTTCGATCTGCGCCGCGATGGTGTTGGGATTGACGGCGACCCCGCAATCGACGACCGCGACGACGCGGTCGACATGGACATCGCCGCTCTTCGAGACCGTCACCTCGGCGACCTCGGCGAGATAGCTGCCGAAGGATTGCGACAAGGCGATGCCGCGCCCCTGGCGTGGCCCCAGCGGTTTGGCCCATCCTGCCATCTGCGCGGCACGTTCCAGCACATGGAGCGCACGCGGATTCCCAGCCAGAAGGGCGCGTCGATAGTCGAGCGGATCCTTCTTCGCGGCCGCGGCGAGTTCGTCGATGAAGCTCTCGACCACATAGACATTATGGGTGGGACCGACGCCGCGCCAGAACGCGGTCGGAATTCCCGGGGGTTCGACCCGGACATAATCGACATGCATGTTCGCGATTGCGTAGGGGATTTCGGCTGCCCCTTCCACCGCATCGGGATCGACGCCGTCCTTGACGGCCGACGGGAAGTAGCGGGCCATGATCGACGAGCCGGCGATGCGGTGGCTCCAGGCGACCGGCATGCCCTGGGCATCGAGCCCGGCACTGATCCGGTCGTAGTAATAGGGCCGGTACATGTCGTGCTGGATGTCCTCTTCCCGGCTCCAGACAACCTTGACCGGGCCCTTGGATTGCTTGGCGATGAGCGCCGCCTGGGCGATGAAGTCGACTTCGAGCCGGCGCCCGAAACCGCCGCCGATCAGGTGGTTGTGAATCCGCACCTGCTCCGGCTTCAGTCCGAGATGTTTCGAGACGACGAGCTGGGCGATATCGGGAACCTGCGAGCCGACCCAGATATCGCAGCCGTCGCTCGTGACCTCGGCGGTACAGTTGATCGGCTCCATTGTGGCGTGGGCCAGGAACGGGGCCTCGTAGATCGCCGCGACCCTGGTCGCCGCCTTGGCGAGGGCGGCAGTCGCGTCACCTTCGCTTGTGGCAACGGCGCCGGGGCTTTCCGAAGCCGTTGCGAGGGCGGCCACGATGTCGGCCATCGAGGTGGCCGCATGCGGTCCATCGTCGAACCTGACAGCGCAGGCCTCCAGGCCCTGCTTCGCCGCCCAATAGTGATCGGCGATGACGGCAATGGCGTTGTCGAGCTTCGCGACCTGATGGACGCCCGGAACCTTGAGCGCTGCCGCCTCATCGAAGGATGCGACCGTGCCGCCGAACACCGGAGAGGCGGAGACGGTGGCGACCTTCATGCCGGGCAACCTGACGTCGATGCCGTAGATCGCCGTGCCGTTGACCTTGGCCGAGGCATCGAGCCGCTTGGCCGGCGTGCCGATGATCCGGAAGCTGCCGGGATCCTTGAGCGTGACATCGCTCGGTATCGAGAGCTTGGCCGCAGCGTCCACGAGCTCGCCATAGCCGATCCGGCGGCTGCTCGCGGCGTGGACGACATAGCCCGGCTGCGTCGTCAGACTGCTCGCATCCGCCTTCAGCCTCGCGGCGGCTGCGGCAATCAGCATGGACCGGGCGGCCGCACCAGCCTGGCGCAGCGGCAGATAGAATGCGCGGATCGAGGTCGAGCCGCCCGTCATCTGCACGCCGGAGATCAGGGGATTGCCGTAGAGCTTTGCATTCGCTGGGGCGGGCTCGACCGCGACATTGCTCATGTCGACGTCGAGCTCCTCGGCGACCAGCATCGGCAGCGAGGTGTAGGTGCCCTGACCCATCTCGATCATCGGGGAGATGACGGTCACCTTTCCCATGCGGTCGATGCGGATGAAGGCCCCGGGCGCAAAAGGTTTCGCTTGCGCGGGATCGGCTGGCTGGGCACCCGCCTGCAAGGGCCAACCGATCATCAATCCGCCGCCGACGGCAGCGCTGGCATGGAGGAATGCACGACGCGAAACGACGAGATCCCCGAGATTCTCTGCATGTGCCATGGCTCTGGCCCTCACCGCGCGCCAGCGATGGCCGCGGCCTGTTTGATGGCTTCGCGAATGCGCAAATAGGTGCCGCAGCGACAGATATTGCCGGACATGGCGGCGTCGATATCGGCGTCCGTGGGCTTTGGATTGCCGGCGAGGAGCGCGCTCGCCGACATGATCTGCCCGGATTGGCAGTAGCCGCATTGCACGACTTCCAGGTTCAACCAGGCCGCCTGGATCGCCTTGCCGGCTGGCGTCTCACTGATCGCCTCGATCGTCGTAACGGACTTGCCCGCGGCATCGCTGATCGCCGTGATGCAGGAGCGGGTCGGCTCGCCGTCGATATGAACGGTACAGGCGCCACATTGGGCGATCCCGCACCCGAATTTGGTTCCGGTCATGCCGAGAATATCCCGGATTACCCAGAGCAGCGGCATGTCGTCGGGGGCATCAACCGCGAGGGAGTGGCCGTTTATGGTGAGATCATGCATCGCGCATCCTCCTCGGCCTGCCCTGGTCGTGCTGATGAAGCTGTCTATCCGGCACCACACCGCCGGGAATGCCCATTTCGGGGGCTCGGAAGTCCGCGGCCGGAACCACCGCTGGAGCCATCGGCACGCATGGCGGTCTCCCCAGCGCGTTGGCAAATCGTTGGCTGATCAGAGGCACGGGACGGAGCATGATATTCGCCGATCGGGCGTCATCGCAGGACGGACTGCGCCCCCAAAACATGGCGGGAGTATGGAAGGGGAAGGGTGGGCGGCGGCATCGGCACTGCGCCCCTGCGAGCAGGTCCCAGTGCGGCGTCGCTCATGGACCGGCCTGGCGTCCGCTCCCGTCCCCTGGCCGGCCTTCGACGCTGCGCGCTTGCGCTCCGCTCCCGGGCGATACGGAACCAGCGCCTCACCCCGGTAGTTCCGTTTCGACACGCAACGGAGGAGCGAGCCCCATGAGACCCGTCGACGTGATCGCAAAATACGCCGGCGTCGAGATCGGCGTGCTGCTCCGTGCGCGTGACAAACCTGCCGGCGAAGCCGAGACTGTCTACTGGATGGATTATCCATCGATCGAACACGCCCTGGAGGCCGTCGCAGAGGACCTGTTCGAAGGACGGGTGGAACAGATTACCGCCGATGGCGAGCCGCTGACCCAGGAAGAAGTGAGTACGTTGACCCATTAGGGCGGCACCGGGCGAGCCCTTCGCGGCTCTGACCGAACCAGGCGGGGATCACCGGCATGGCTGCACATACCGGCTCGCACAGGGTGATCTACGCCGCCCTCGCTGGAAATCTGCTGATCGCGGTGACGAAGTTCGGGGCGGCCGCCTATACCGGCAGCTCGGCGATGCTGTCCGAGGGCATCCATTCCCTAGTCGACACCGGCAATGGCCTGCTCCTGCTCTATGGCCTGAGGCGCGCGGCGCGCCCGCCTGACGCCTTGCACCAGCTCGGGCACGGTCGCGAACTCTATTTCTGGAGCTTCATCGTCGCCCTGATGGTCTTTGCCGTCGGAGCCGGCGTGTCCTTCTACGAGGGTGTTCTTCACATCCTCGAGCCCCACCACGCGACAAATCTCCTGGTGAACTACGTCGTGCTCGGGCTGTCGCTCGTCTTCGAGGGCTATTCCTGGCGCGTCGCACTCAAGKAATTCCGCAAGACCAAAGGTAGGCTCGGCTACCTCGATGCGGTCCGTCAGAGCAAGGATCCGACCGTCTTCTCCGTTCTCTTCGAGGATTCCGCGGCAGTGATCGGCCTTGCCATCGCATTCGTCGGCATCACGGCGGCCGCATGGTTCGATCAGCCGATCCTGGATGGCGTCGCCTCGCTCGGCATCGCGGCCGTTCTGGGAACCACCGCCATCTTTCTCGCCCGTGAAAGCAAGGCACTGCTGCTCGGCGAGGCCGCCATTCCGGAGGTTCAGCGCGCCATCCTGGAGATCGTCCGTGCCGACGAAGAGGTCAGGACGGTCAATGGCATGACGACGGTCCATCTCGGTCCCAACGAGATCGTCGTCGCGCTGAGCCTCGAGTTCGAGGATGATCTGACCACGAGCGGGATCGAGGCGAGCGTCGAACGGATCGAAAGACAAATCCGGGCGACCGAACCCGCCGTGACCTCGGTCTTCATCAAGCCCAAGGCCGCAGCCAGGCGGGTCTGAAGCGCCGGACGCGCCCGCCCGTCAGTGCGGCTGCGAGGCAGGCGGCCCATAGCGCAGCACGGCTGCCTTGAGCCTGCGCAATTCTATCGTTCTGATCGGGCTTGGTGGCTTGCTTTCAAGCTGGCCGATCCGCTCGCAGATCAAGCGGAACTCGCGATCGGTCCGGATGGCGAGCAGGACAGGAATCTCGTGCATAGGCGAGGCCTCCGGCGTGGCTGCATCCCCAGAACGAGGGCAGTGTGCAGCCATCGATCCCTTCCTGGCAACCCTTCGAAATTGCCTGCCGGAACAGCACGGGGCGCGGCTCGTCCGAGAGCGCGGGGCGCCATTCCCGCTTCGCCGGCGATGCTGCAAAGGCGCTTCACAGGCAACCACCCGGATTGGCTCCCGGGAAGTGCAGGGGCAGCGAGAGGGCCGAAAGGGCAGGGAACATGCGGGCCGCCCAATCGTTGAATCCAGGTTGTTCCGTTGATCCAGATCGTTGCGTTGCGGTGTCGAAGATGGGTGTTCTGCCGAAAGCGTATCATCCGAGATGGCGGCCCAGCTGGTCTTTCGGTCGCAAGGCGATCCTGCCGGCACGCCCGCGCTCGATCGCGGCCATGCCGACCGAACTCTATCGCGAGCCCTGCGAGGACGGGGACGGCAACCGCTACACCGTGATTGTCTGGCGTCTTTACCCGGGCCTGAGCAGCACCTCCTATACGCTCGATACCGGCGCCCTGGTGAACTATGTCGACGGGCGCAGTTTCGAGATCGCCAGGACAGGGGTGATTATCACCCGGCTGGATTGCCTGTAGGCTCGGGATGCGTGACGGTCCCGCGCGGGGGCCGCCGCCGCCGGGGGCGTTCAGCCAGCCTGTGACGCCACGAAGGTAGAAAAGCCGGCCAGAAATCCGCGCAAGCGATCCCGGGTGGCGGGGTCGCTCAGTTCACCCGCTTCATCGAACAGATTCTGCGCGCGCGAGACCAGCATGCGCCCCTCGAACCAGGGACGGGTGCCGAGCGTCCGCAGCACCGGCAGCCAGGCCTCCTGCGCGAGCACGGTGCCGAAACCACCCATCGAGGCTCCCAGAAACGCGACGGGGCGGCCACCAAAGAGCGGGCCGATATCGCTCGCCGGGCGCGATAGCCAGTCGATCGCGGTCTTCAGCACGCCGGGGATCGAGTTGTTGTATTCCGGCGTGAACAGGATCAGCCCGTCAGCCTGGGCGAGTTGCCGCTTCAGGACCTGAACGGCKGGCGGAATGCCGGTCTCGGCCTCGTCATCGGCGTTGTAGAGCGGGATACCGGCAATGGTGCCCTCGACCAGCTCCGCCCCGTCAGGCATCGACGCCCGGGCCGCCCGCAGCAAGGCGCTGTTGTACGAGCCGCGTCGCAGGCTCCCTGAAACCCCGAGAATGCTGACTATTGCCTGTTTCCCTTGGCTTGTGCGGCGGCGGATATCCGAAGCGCCGGGAATACCGGTTGCCGGCACCGGCGGCCAGCATGGCAGCTTCATGGCCCGCCAGCTGAATGTCGATCTCTCCCGGTCGGCCGGTCGTCACATGCGGCGCGATCGGGGGGGCGGCCAGGCCCATGCGCCAGCTATTCGGGGGCGGGGTCGAGGAAGGGCGCCGATGGCCGCCCGATGAGGGCCTGTTCCAACGGAGCGGCGCATCACATCTGCCGGGGTTGAATCGACCTTACGGCGCCATGGCCCGTAGGCAAGGTGCCTTGAAGCAGGGCCGGCTCGCGCCATCGGAGCTATCGGTCGAGCGCGGCAGGGATGTAGGTCTCGGCCCGCTCAACCCACGCGAGACGAACCATGCAGCTGCAGCCGACGACCCCGATCACGCCCCGTGGCATCGAACTCAACCTGGCTGCTGCCCGCCCCTTCGAGGCCATGCAGGAAGCCCGGAGCCTGCTGAGAACGGCGCGGCTCGTCGCCCTGGCAACGCTCGATCCGCAAAGCGGCTATCCCTATACGATGGCGACCAACCTGGCGGTCGAGCCGGACGGCACTCCGTTCTTCTTCGTCGCGAGGCTCGCCGTTCACGCTCGGAATATCGAAGCCGACAACCGTGTCTCGCTCGGGCTCGCCGAAGCCGGCGCTCCGGATGCGCTCACGCGCCCACGCCTGACGCTGGTCGGCCGCGCGCATCTGATGCCGGCTGCCGAGGAGACTGACGCGAAGGAACGATATGCTCGTCGCTACCCCAAATCGAAGCTCTATCTCGATTTGCCCGATGCCTGCCTCTATCGCGTCGAGGTCGAGGCCCTGCAGATCAATGGCGGCCCGGCCCAGAACGCCAATGAAGTGACGGCAGCCGCCTTGAAGACGGAGCTTTCCGGGGCGGAAGCATTGATGTCGCGCGCCGCAGACGAGATCGATCGCCTGAACAGCTCGGCCGCCGACCTCGCTGCTCTCGTTGCGCTTGCGGGAAACGGCCCCGGCCAGTGGCGCGTCAGCGGCCTCGATCCGGACGGGATCGAACTGTCGACCAGCAGGGAGACCATTCGGCATTGGTTTGGCCGCAGGGTCACAAATCTCGACGAGCTGGCCGAGCAGTTGCCGCGCTGAACCCCATTCCGCGCTGTCGCAGAGGGTCAGGCGCGCAAGCGGCAGGACCGCCTCGTCTGCCGGCGCAGGTCCGAGGCGGCTCGCTCTTTGCGCCGTGTGATTGGCTCATCGTCACGCCGCCGAGCGCATTGGGCCCGCGCTGCAGCTTCATCGGCGAGTTCAGGCCGAGATGACGCTCGAAACTCTCGCCGTAATTGCCGACGGCCGAGACGACGCGCACCACCCAGTCATTGCTGACGCCGAGCGCCTCGCCATATTTGCCATCGCGGCCGAGGAAGCGCCGGATCTCGGGATTGGTCGCGTTCGCGGCGAGCTCCCTGGCATTGGCCTTGGTGACGCCGAGCTCTTCGGCGTTGATCAGGGCAAACAGCGTCCAGCGCACCAGGTTGAACCAGGCATCGTCGCMGCTGCGCACCCAGGGACCGAGCGGCTCCTTCGAGATGATCTCCGGCAGCACGGCATGCTCGTCGGGATTGCGGAACTTGAGGAGATTGGCCGAGAGCGCCGAGACATCGGTGGTGTAGGCGTCGCAGCGTCCGGATTCATAGGCCTTCAGCGCCTCTTCGGGGGTGCCGAAGGCGGCGACCTCGTATTTCATCCCGGTGCGCCGGAAGAAGTCGGCGAGGTTGAGCTCGCTGGTCGTGCCCTGCGCCACGCAGATCGAGGCGCCGTCGAGCTTGGTCGCGCTGGTCACGCCCAGGCTCTTGTGGACCAGGAAGCCCTGGCCGTCATAATAGTTCACAGCCGTGAAGGTGACGCCCTGGCCGGAATTGCGCGCGAGCGTCCAGGTCGTGGTGCGCGGCAGGACGTCGATCTCGCCGGCCTGGAGCGCGATCAAGCGGTCCTTCGAACTCAACGGCACGAAGCCGGCCTTCTCGGAATCGTCGAAGACCGCCACGGCGAGCGCGCGACAGATGTCGATATCGAAACCCTGCCAACGCCCGGCTGCATCCTGCGTCGAGAAACCGGGGACGCCGTTGCTCGTGCCGCAGATGATCCTGCCGCGATCGCGAATGGTCCTGAGCGTGTCCGCCGCCTGGGCGGAGGCCGCAGTACAGGTCGCGACGAGCGCGGCGGCCGCAAGCCGGATGAATGGGCGTGTCATTGAAGCTTCCCTCTCTGTTTGTTCTTGCCGTTCTTTGTGCTGGCTGGTTCTGGGCAAAGTTCTCCCTGCGCGGCGGAAGCCTGCTCCCGCCGCGTTGGTCTTCGGTCCGGATCTTTTGTCTCAGGCGACCCTGGCGGCCGGCCCGCGTTCGAGCGCGACGAGCAGCGCGTCGAGGTCGTTCCAGAGGTCGTCGGGATCCTCGATGCCGATGCTGATGCGCAGCACCGTGCCCTCCGCCGTCCAGGGGCTGACGGTGCGGTCACCCTTGACCGCCATCGGCGCGATCAGGCTGCGCGTGCCGCCCCAGGAGGCGCCGATCGCGAAAATCTTGAGCGCGGTCAGCGCCGCTTCGAGATCCGCCTCGGCAACGGGTTTGAGGACGACGCTGAAGACGCCCGAGGAACGGCCCATGTCACGCTTCCAGAAGGCATGGCCGGGGCAGGAGGGCAGGGCCGGGTGCAGCACCGTCTCGACCGCCKGCGAATGCGTCAGCCGCCGGGCGAAATCCTCCGAGATCTTGCCGATATGGGCGAGCCGCAGGCCCATGGTCTCGATGCCGCGCAGCGCGAGCTGGCATTCATCCGGCGAGACGCCGACGCCGAAGGCGCGCAGCGTCTCCTTCATCTTCTCGCGCAGCGCCATGTCGGAGACGGTGACGGAGCCGAGCAGCAGGTCGGAATGGCCGCCGACATATTTGGTCAGCGCCTCGCAGGCGAAATCGGCCCCATGGGCCAGAGGCTTGAAGAGCAGCGGCGTCGCCCAGGTGTTGTCGCAGCCGACGAGCACGCCCTTGGCCTTGGCCGCCTTGACGATGGCCGGAACGTCCTGGACCTCCATCGTGCCGGAGCCGGGCGACTCGACCCAGACCAGCCTGGTGGCGTCGTCGATCAGGTCGGCGATGCCGGCGCCGATCAGCGGGTCGTAGACGCCGTAATCGATGCCGCGCGGCTTCAGGTATTCCTCGCAGAAGCTGCGCACCGGCGGGTAGACATGGTCGGGGATCAGCACCTTGTCGCCGGGCATGAGGACCGAGAGCATGACGATGGTGACCGCAGCCTGGCCCGAAGGCACCAGCACGGTGCGCACCCCGCCATGCAGCGCGGTGAGCTGCGCTTCCAGCGTGCGCGTCGTCGGCGTGCCGTGCAGCCCGTAGGTATAGCCGTCGAAGCCGCGATATTTGCGGGCCGCGAAGCTCGCGGCATCCTTGTATACGATGGTCGAGGCGCGATGCGTTGGCACGGCGAGGCTGGCATAGCCCTCCTCGTTGACGGCCGGGTGGTGAACGCAGCGGGTGAGGTCGTGCATGGCTTGATCCCTTTCGAGGGACAAGCTGTAGGCGGCTGGCAAAGCGAGACAATCAGGCTGCGGGCATGAGACGATGCCTGGCCCTTATGGCTTACGCGGCATCCGCGAGCGCGCGCCTGGCGACCTCGCTCATCCAGCCGACGCAGACCGGCAGGATCGCGTCGTTGAAATCGTAGCGGGCATTGTGGAGCTCGCCCTCCGGACCGGCCGGGCCGTTGCCGATCCAGACATAGGCGCCCGGCCGCTCCTTGATCAGGAAGGAGAAATCGTCGCCGGTGGTGCTCGGCCGCACGTCGCGCCGGACCGGCGCCCCGATCGCCTGTCCCGCCTGCACCGAGAGCGCGGCTTCCGCCGGAGTGTTGATGATCGGCCTGCCGGTCGACAGGATCTCGACATCGGCCTGCATGCCATAGGCCTCGCAGATGCCGGCGATGATACTCTCCATCCGCTTGATCACCGCCTCGCGCACCTCGGGCCGGTAGGTTCGCAAGGTGCCGAGCAGCGTCACGCTTTCCGGGATCTGGTTGCTGACGACGCCGCCGCTGATCTGGCCGATCGAGAGCACGACCGCGTCGACTGGATCGACATTGCGCGCGACGATGGTCTGGAGCGCGACGATCAGGTGTCCGGCGGCAACGATCGGGTCGCGGGTCTGGTGCGGGATCGCGGCATGGCCGGCAAGCCCGTGCAGGGTGACGCTCCAGCGCCCGCCCGCCGCCATGACCGGCCCGTCATGCACCGCGATGGTGCCGGCCTCGAGCCCCGGCCAGTTATGGAAGGAGAAGACGCGCTCCATCGGAAAGCGCTCGAACAGCCCGTCCTGGATCATCGCCTTGGCGCCGACGCCGTTTTCCTCGGCCGGCTGGAAGATGAACTGGACCTGCCCCTTCCAGCTCTCGTCGGCGGCGAGCATAGCGGCCGTGCCGAGCAAAGCGACCGTATGTCCGTCATGGCCGCAGGCATGCATCGCTCCCTGCGTCTGCGAGGCGTAGGGCGCCGTGCTCAGCTCCTGGATCGGCAGCGCATCCATATCGGCGCGTAAGCCGACGGTCCGGTTCGAGCCCGACCGGGACAACGTCGCGACGACACCGGTGCCGCCGACGCCCGCGACGAAGGGAATGCCCAGTTCGGTGAGTTTCTCCTGCACGAAGCGGGAGGTGGCATGCTCGTGCTCGGACAGTTCGGGCTGCGCATGCAGCTGGCGGCGCCATTGCGTGAGCTGGTCGAGAAAGGCCTGGTCCATGATCGGTCTCGGATGATGCGGGTTGCGGCGATGCCCGGGCAGAAAGCGGCGCCCCGGCTGGATTCAATGCTCGGGCAGGATTCTTGGCCTGGACAGAACTCAGCGCTGGGCCGAGAGCGCGAGACGCGCCTCGAATTTGCGGATGAGGAAGGAGAGCGTGACGGCAATGGCGAGGAAGAGCGCGCCGACGACCGCCATCGGTTCGCCATAGCGGAAGGTGTCGGAGGCGATGTCGAGGGCCGAACCGAAGGACTCCTGCACGGCGATGACCGCGAGATAGGGCGTCGATTTGAAGATCGAGATGAAGTAATTGCCCATCGGCGCGGCGATGTTGCGCAGCATCTGGGGCGCGATCACCAGCAGCACGGTCTTCAACCGGTTGAGCCCGAGCGCCTTGGCGGCCTCGAACTGCCCCTTGGGAATCCCGTCGATCCCGGCCTTGAACACCTCGGCGAGATAGCCGCAGTAATACAGGCTGAGCGCGGCGACGCCGACGACGAGGGCGGGCAGCTTGATGCCGTAGACCGGCAGCACATAGTAGAGAAAGTAGAGCTGCACCAACACCGGCGTGGAGCGGATGAAGTCGATGACGAAGCGCATCGCGTAGCGCATCGGTTTGCTGGAGCGCCTGGTGATTTCCAGCCCGAAGCCGAGCAGGGCCGCAAACACGCAGCTCAGCAGCGTGACAGCGAGCGTCGTGGTCAGCGCACGCGCGATCGGCGGCACGATCGAGAGGGCGAAGGCAGGGTCAAACGTCATGGGCGAATTTCCGCCCGGCGCCGACCTTGCGCTCGAGCCAGCGCCCGACGATCGTCGCGGGATAGCAGAGCACGAAATAGGCGACGAGAAGGCCGGTATAGACCTTCACCGGGTCGTAATGGAGCTGCGAGATTTCCTTGGCCCGGAAGGTCATGTCGCTGAGCGTGATCAGCGAGACCAGCGCCGTGCTCTTCACCAGCTGGATGAACTGGTTGACGAAGGTCGGCATCATCGCGAGCAGCGCCTGCGGCAGCTCGATCAAGAGCAGGATCTGCCAGCGCCGGAAGCCGAGCGAGCGTCCGGCCTCGGCCTGGCCGCGGTCGAGCGACTGCAGGGCGGCGCGCACCGCCTGGCTGCCATAGCCGCCGATATTGAGGCCGAGCACCAGCCCCCCGACCGCGAGGCCGGAAAGCCGGACGCCGAAGCCCGGCAGCGTGTAATAGAACGCATAGAGCAGGATGATCACCGGCGACGAGCGCCAGAACTCGATCACCGCGGTGACGGCGGCATGGGGCCAGCCGCGCGTGCTGAACTGCAGCACGCCGGCTATGAAGGCGAAGGGCACGGCATAGGCCATGCCGAAAAGCGTCACCGAGGCGGTGACGCCAAAGCCCTGATAGATCCCGGCAAGGACGTCGGCGAAGCTCATGATCGGGCTGGCGTTTTTGGGCCGGCGCTCACGGCTTCGCCGCGCAGAGATCGGCGGTCGAGGCCTCCGGCGGCATCTCGGCATCGGTGAAGCCGTATTTCGCCATGATCGTCTTCATGGTGCCGTCGGTCTTCAGCGTCGCGAGCCTGGCGTTGTAGAGCGCCTGCAGTTCCTTGTCCTTCGGCGCGAAGACGACGGCGGTCGCCATCATGTATTCCTGCCCGCCCGGCTTGACATAACCCTTGAAAGGCAGGGCGCGCTCGATCGCGTTCATGCCGCCGGCTTCCATCAGCCCGGCGACGCTCGGCGCCGACAGTGTCGCGGCATCGACGCGCCCGGCCAGCATGGCGCTGACCACGGCCTCGTTGTTCGGAAAGAGCAGCAGCCGGTCTTTGGGGACGCCGGCGGCCAACGCGTTCTTCGCATTCTCCGTGCCGCGCCCGCCGCCGAGCTTGACGTTCGGGTTCTTCACGATGTCCTCGTAGCTGTGCAGCTTGAGCGGGTTGCCCTTGAGCACGAGCAGGCCGTCGCCGGCCGAGAGGTCGGGCTCGCTGAACAGCACCTGCTGGCAGCGCGCCGGGGTGATCGCGACGCCCGACGCGATGATGTCGAAGCGGCTGGCGAGCAGGCCGGGGATCAGCGCGCCGAAATCGGCAACGGTGAACTCGATCGCCTTGACGCCGAGCGGGGCAAGCGCGGCGCGCACGAGGTCGGGGTGATAGCCGACGACATTGCCGTCCTTGTCACGGTAGCCCCAGGGCGAGCGGTTATGAATGCCGATGGTGATGGTCTTGCCCGAGAGGGTCTTGAGATCCGGCTGCTGGCCCTGAGCGGTCCAGCCGCTCAGGGCGGCCAGTCCGAGGGCGGCGACACCGAGCGCCAGGCGCCGGGAAGGAAAGCTCATCGGTAAATCCCCTGTCATTAGGTGCGGCTGCGCCACGCTCTGCGGCCGTCTGCAGCGCGGCCCCGGTCATCCCTGCAGGCCGAGCCTGCTGCGAGGCACGATAGCGGCGGGTCGGTTCGCGACAATCAGGCTGGGGAAATAGCTTGATGCCTAAATCTTATACCTGTTGGACCCTTCCATGCCGGACGCATCCGCTAGCGCTCCCGGGTTCCGCGTGGCTGCCCGCACGGGCGAGGGGCGGGGCGAAGCCGGAATCTGGCGGAAAGCGGCGTTCTCGATCGCGTTCGAGGTCTCGGGAGAGCGGATTTTGAAACATGCCGGCCGCTCATTCCATCGGAGACTGCCATGTTTCAACGCTCACTCCTTCAACGCTCACTCCTGGCGGCCGGGTCATGGCTGCTGACCACGGTCCTTGCGCATTCCGCTGACGCCATTGGGTTTCAGCAGACGACGCTCGACCCGAAGGGGAAGCGGCCGCTTCAGGTCAGCATCTGGTATCCGACGAAACAGGAGGGCAAGACCGAGATCGTCGGAGACAATCCCGCCTTCCATGGGGTTCCCGTCATTCGCGGTGCCGCGCCGCTCTCCGGTGAGCTGCCGCTTGTCGTCCTGTCGCATGGCTATGGCGGCAGCTGGCGCAATCTCTCCTGGCTTGCTGCGGAGCTGGCCGCACGCGGCAGCATCGTCGCGGCTCCGGACCATCCGGGCACGACGACATTCGACATGCCGCCCGCGCAGGCGGCGATGCTGTGGGAGCGCCCGCGTGATCTGAGCCGGGTCATCGACGCCGTGGAGCGCGATCCGACGCTCGCGGGCAAGGTCGATATCAGCCGGGTCGCCGCGATCGGCCACTCCCTGGGAGGCTGGACGGTTGCGGAACTGGCCGGGGCACGCTTCGACACGAAACGGTTCGAGACYGATTGCAAGGCCAATACCAGCCCGCGTGTCTGTGTCCTCAGGGGTGAGCTCGGCCTGGACAAGCGCGAACTTGAAGGCAACCTGGCCGACCCGCGCCTCAAGGCGTTCGTGTCCCTCGACCTCGGCCTTGCAAGAGGCTTTACGCCCGAAAGCCTGGCGAGCCTCGACATGCCGGCGCTTGTGATCGGCGCAGGGATCGATATCGACGGGTTACCCGCGAAGTTTGAATCCGGCTATCTCGCGGAGCATCTGCGCAAGCCGTCCGCGACCTCGGTCACCATTCCCGACGCGACGCATTTCGCTTTTGTCGGGCTCTGCAAGCCGGATGCCGTCGCCCTCATCGAAAAGGTCGAGCCCGGCAGCGGCATCATCTGCAGGGATGACGGACCGCGCGGCCGCGACGAGATCCACCGCGAGATCGCCTTTCTCGTGATCGGCTTTCTCGCCAGGTCCATTCCGGTCAGGCCGTAGAACGGCTGGTCTCCCCGGCGGGCGCACCGCCCGCGCGGCGATACTCGCTCGGGGTCGTGCCGGTCACGCGCGCGAATTCGCGATTGAAATTCGATTTCGTCTGGAAACCGCACTCGAACATCACCTCCGTGACTGGCAGGTCGGTTTCTCCGAGCAAGCGCATGGCTTCGCGAACCCGATATTCATTGACGAGCTGCGGCACATTGCGGCCAAGCGTGCGGTTGATCGCGTTCGACACGGATCTTGAGGGCAGCCCGAGGCGGCGCGCGAGGCGGTTCAGGGTCAGGTCCGGATCGCGATAGATCGCCTTCTGGCGCATCGCGGTCTCGACCATCGCCATGATCCCGACGTCCTCCTCCGTCGCGGAGGCCGACGCCGCCTCGTTCGGCTGATGCTCGGGCTCCACGGTGCGGGCCGGACCGGGTCGATCGAGGGGCTCGTCGTCCGGGACGCTGCGGCCGATCACCGCGATCGCATAGGCGATGACGGGAAGGAGGAGGAGGTTGCCGACTGCCACGATCACGGCCGCGTGGCTGCCCTGATGGGACCCGAAATCCGCGGCGATCAGAAGATCGATGATCCCTGAGCAGATCAGCAGCAGGCCTATGACGGAAACCGCCCTGCGCGCGCCCTGGGCATCGGAGAGACGCACGCTCTCGAACTGATCGGGCCCGGCATGGCCGTGGCGAACCAGGGCCGCGCCATAGCCGAGAAAGAGCAGGGCGAGAATGAGGTCGATCGGCGCCTGCCAGCGCTGCCACAGGCAGGACAGAATGAGGATCGCGACCGGAGCCAGAACATGCGGCCAGGATCGCAGTGCGGGCGGCTGCCGCAGCCTTGCAAAGCAGAGCCAGGCGATAGGCGGCAGCAATGCCGCCATGACGGGCTGCAGGAACCGGACCCAGGGGGCATCGATCGTCCAGCGCAAGCCGACCGTGACCACCAGCAGAATGCAGGTGCCGATGAAGAGAGTGACCGGTTTGAAGAGGGTCCTGTCCTGAAGGAAGACCCGGATGAGCAGGATCGTCAGCAACAGCGCCACCACGAAGGGCAATGGTATCGCGGGCATCCGGTGATCTCTCATCCCTATCGGGTTCAGGCAGGCGATAGACCGGCTTGATGCCGCAATCCCGGCCTCATGTCTCCCAGGCTCAGGTCACGTCGTTTAGAGCATGCTCGATGCGACCTGGAGCATCGGACCGAAAAGTGGAATCCGGTTTTCGGTCCGATGCTTAAACAAGGAGCTAGATCGCCCATCTTGCGTCCGAACGGACGCACGGCGAACTAGCGCGAGGCGAGCAGGCAATCGATGAAATCGCGCACCAGCTGCGATTTTGGCCGGTCGAGCGGCAGGATCAGAAGGCTCTTGCTGTGCACGGCCGGCTCGAACGGCTTCAGCACGATCCGGCTCATATCGGCGCCGGCGACCGCATAGGGGCTGACCAGGCCGATGCCGACACCTTCGGCGACGAGCGCACAGACGGTCGCGGCATAGATCGTCTCGACCACGACATGCGGGCTGACTTCGGCCTGGTGAAAGACCAGGTCGAGCCGCTGGCGGGTCCGGTCCTCCGGCACATAGGCGACGAAGGGCTGGCGGTGCAGGTCATGCGGCGTGATCAGGTCGCGCTCGGCCAGCGGATGCTCGCGCGGGATCGCGCAGAGCACGCGCGGCGAGACGAAGGGCTGGTGCAGCACGCCGCTGACATCGATCTCGTCGGCGGCGAGCCCGATATCGAACTGGCCGGAGACGACGCCGTCGCGCACGTCGCGCGAGGGCAGCACCATCAGGGTGACGCCGATATCGGGATGGCCCTCGCGAAAACGCCGGACGGCGCGGGGCACCAGCGACGAGCCAAGCGCCGAGAGCGAGCCGATCCGCAATTGTCCCGAGCCATGGTCGCGGATGCGGGCTGCCGTGGCCCTCAGCGTGTCCATGCCGCGAAACGAGGCCTCGACCTGCGCATAGAACAGCTTGGCCTCGGGCGTCGGGATGATGCGGTTGCGCACCCGGTCGAACAGCAGGAAGCCGACCGAGCGCTCCAGTTCGGCGATGGTGCGGCTGACCGCCGGCTGCGTGATGCCGAGCAACTCGGCTGCGCGCGAGACGGTGCCGGACTTCATCACGGCGGCAAACGTCTCAAGCTGGCGGTGATTCAAGTCATGGCACCTCGGCAGGGGGCCGGCAGATTACACCGGCCGCGCCCCATGGCGAGGCGCGTTCGAATGCGCCGGGCCTCCGGTGGATGCAGGGCCGCGCGCCCTCAATGGAGAATCTGCGACAGGAAGAGCYTGGTGCGTTCGTGCTGCGGGTTCTTGAAGAASKCGTTGGGCTCGTTCATCTCRACGACCTGGCCGGCATCCATGAAGATGACGCGGTCGGCGACCTGGCGCGCAAAGCCCATCTCRTGGGTGACGCAGAGCATGGTCATGCCCTCCTCGGCCAGGCTCACCATGGTGTCGAGCACCTCCTTGACCATCTCGGGRTCGAGCGCCGAGGTCGGCTCGTCGAACAGCATGATYTTYGGGCTCATGCAGAGCGAGCGCGCGATCGCGACGCGCTGCTGCTGGCCGCCCGAGAGCTGGCCCGGATATTTCAGCGCCTGCTCCGGGATCTTCACGCGCTTGAGATAGTGCATGCCGATCTCCTCGGCATCCTTCTTCGGCATCTTGCGCACCCAGATCGGGGCGAGCGTCAGGTTCTCCAGGATCGTCAGATGCGGGAACAGGTTGAAGTGCTGGAAGACCATGCCGACATCGCGGCGGATCTCGTCGATCTTCTTCAGATCATTGGTCAGCTCGGTGCCATCGACGATGATCTGGCCCTTCTGGTGTTCCTCGAGCCGGTTGATGCAACGGATCATCGTCGACTTGCCCGAGCCTGAGGGGCCGCAGATCACCAGCTTCTCGCCGCGCGCCACCTTCAGGTTGATGTCGCGCAGCACATGGAACTCGCCATACCACTTGTTGACCCCTATCATCTCCACGGCCGTATCCGTGTTCAGGGAGGTCTGCTTCAGC
>NZ_JBFTZN010000210.1:0-10274 GCF_056406775.1 Allobosea sp. P1_A7 | reverse complement strand
TCATCATGCAGGCCCTGCTGACACCGCTGCTGTCGCTTGCCGGCATCGTCGATTCTCTGCTGGGGCGCCGAAAGGCCCCACCCACCGTTCCACCCATGCCTAACGCCTGACATCAAACACAAGAAGGAGAAGACCAATGGAAGTGATCCTGCTCGAACGCGTCGCCAAGCTCGGCCAGATGGGCGAAGTCGTCCGCGTGCGTGACGGCTTCGGCCGTAATTTCCTGCTGCCCCGCGGCAAGGCGCTGCGCGCCACCGAAGAGAACAGGAAGCGCTTCGAGACGCAGCGCGCCCAGCTCGAGACCCGCAATCTCGAGCTCAAGAAGGAGGCCGATTCGGTCGCCGAGACGCTGAACGGCCACTCGGTCGTGATGCTGCGTCAGTCGGGCGAGTCCGGCGTGCTCTACGGTTCGGTCTCGACCCGCGACATCGCCGAGGCCCTGACCGCGGACGGCTTCAGCGTCGACCGTAGCCAGATCACCCTGAACGCGCCGATCAAGACGCTCGGTCTKCACACCGTTCCGGTCGTGCTGCATCCTGAGGTTTCGGTCACCGTCACCATCAACATCGCCCGTTCCGCTGAAGAGGCCGAGCGCCAGGTCCGCGGTGAGAACGTCACGGCTCGCGAGGAGTTCGATCTCGACGATCTCGGTCTCGAGGTCGGCGCGGCACTGGCCGAGGCCGGCGACAACGACGATCGCTGAGACGACCTCGTCTAACCATGAGTCAAGGGCGCCGTGGCAACACGGCGCCCTTTTCGTTGGAGGGGTGTGAAGATCGGGAGGAAGCCGCATTGCCTGCTGGCATCGGGCGTCAGGGTGCTAGAGTACATTTTATCCGACTCATCTCAGCCGAGCTTGCCCGCAGATCATGGCCACTGCCACCGCCCTCGTTGCCCGTCTCGACAGTCAAGAGGCGGAGTATCGCGTCCAGCCCCATAATATCGAGGCTGAGCAGGCGCTGCTGGGTGCAATCCTGGTCAATAACGACGCGTTCTACCGCGTCTCGGACTTCCTGCTGCAGGACCATTTCTTCGAGCCGATCCACCAGCGCATCTTCGAGTTGACCGCGAGTTTGATCCGAGCGGGCAAGATCGCGACGCCGATCACGTTGAAGACATTTCTCGCCGAGATCGATCTTGGCGGCATCACGGCCTCGCAATATCTCGCGCGCCTCGCGGCCGAGGCCACGACCATCATCAACGCGCAGGATTACGGGCGCACCATCTACGAACTCGCCATCCGGCGCCTGCTCATTGGCGTCGGTGAGGATCTGGTCAACGTCGCCTATGACGCACCGGTCGAGATGGCGCCTCGCGAGCAGATCGAGGAAGCCGAGCGTCGGCTCTATGAACTGGCCGAGAAGGGCCGCTACGAGGGCGGGTTCCAGAAATTCGATGGCGCGCTTCGCCTCGCGATCGACATGGCGGCGAGCGCCTACCAGCGCGCCGGCGGTCTCTCAGGCATCTCGTCCGGCCTCCGCGATCTCGACGCGCGCATGGGCGGCCTGCAGCGCTCGGACCTGATCGTGCTGGCCGGTCGCCCGGCCATGGGCAAGACCTCGCTTGCGACCAATATCGCGTTCAACATCGCCAAGGCCTGGCGCGGCGAGCGACAGGATGACGGTTCGCTCAAAYCCGTCGACGGCGGTATCGTCGCCTTCTTCTCACTCGAAATGTCGGCCGACCAGCTCGCGACCCGTATCGTCGCCGAACAATCGGGCATCTCGTCATACAAGATCAGGCAGGGCCGCATCTCCGAAGGCGATTTCGCGCGGCTGGCCGATGTCGCAAACCAGATCGAGAAACTGCCGCTCTATATCGACCAGACCGGTGGCCTCTCGATCGCCCAACTGATGGCGCGCGCGCGACGGCTGAAGCGCYAGAAGGGGCTCGATGCTCTCTTCATCGACTACCTCCAGCTGCTCTCGGGCTCGGCCAAGAAGGGCGAGAACCGCGTGCAGGAACTGACCGAGATCACGACCAGCCTGAAGGCGCTGGCCAAGGAACTCTCGGTACCGATCATCGCGCTCTCGCAGCTCTCGCGCCAGGTCGAGAACCGCGACGACAAGCGGCCCCAGCTCTCGGACCTGCGCGAATCGGGCTCGATCGAGCAGGACGCTGACGTCGTGATGTTCGTCTATCGCGAGGAATATTACCTCAAGGGCAAGGAACCGCGTGCCGGCACGCCGGAACATGCGACCTGGCTCAACGAGATGGAGGTGGCCCATGGTCTCRCCGAGTTGATCATCGGCAAACAGCGTCACGGCCCGACCGGCACCATCGCCCTGCAGTTCGATGCCGACGTCACACGCTTCTCMGACCGCGCCGAAGAAGCCCATTTGCCGGAACAGATATGACCGCCTTCGATACCCCGGATGCCGGCATGGCCGGCGCGACACTGACGATCGATCTCGGGGCGCTGGTAGCGAATTGGCGTGCGCTCGGACAGCGTGCCAGCGGGGCCGAGACCAGCGCCGTGGTCAAGGCCGACGCCTATGGCATCGGCATCGAGCCAGCGGTCACAGCTCTCGCCAAGGCCGGCTGCCGGACGTTCTTCGTCGCCCATCTGTCCGAGGGCATTCGGGCACGAGCCGTGGATCCGGACGCGGCGATCTATGTGCTGAACGGCCTCTTGCCGGAAACCTGCGGCCACTTTGCCCTGCACGGCCTGTCACCGGTGCTCGGTTCGCATGAAGAACTGCTCGAATGGGCCGCTTTCCGCCAGGGCGGAGCCGCGGTCAGGTCGGCGGCACTGCATGTCGACACCGCGATGAACCGGCTCGGGCTCTGGGCCGGCGAAGGCTTGAACCTCGCGCGTGAGCGCTCAGGCACGATCACGGCCGCAGGCATCGGTCTTGTGATGTCGCATTTCGCCTCATCCGAGGATGAGGCCGATCCAGCCAACGCGCGACAGGCCGCAGCCTTCGCCGATATTGCAGCCGCCTTCCCCGGCATTCCCGCCTCGCTGAAGAACTCTTCGGGTCATTTCCTCAAGGATGTCCCATCCTATCAGCTCACCCGGCCGGGCTACGCACTCTATGGCGGCAACCCGACGCCGAACCAGCCGAACCCGATGCAGCCTGTCATCGGGCTGGAGGCACGCATTCTCCAACTGCGCGAGGTCCAGGCCGGCACGCAGGTGGGCTATAACGGCCGCTGGACCGCACCGGGGCCGCGCAAGCTCGCCACGATCTGCCTCGGCTATGCCGATGGCTACCCGCGCAATGCGAGCTGGACGGATAGCAGCACCGGCGGTTCGGCGATCGTTGGCGGCGTTACCTGCCCCTTCGTCGGCACGGTTTCGATGGACCTGATCATCATCGATGTCACGGATGCGCCTGCCGCTGCCGCCGTGCGGGGCGCGCCGGTGACGCTGATCGGCGGGCCGCTCGACATCGAGACGGTGGGCGCTGGAGCCAAGACCATCGGCTACGAGATCCTGACCGGGCTGGGCGGGCGCTATGCGCGCCGCTATGTCGGGCTCTAGTGCCGAATGGCGAAACGCGGTCCAACCTATACCTGCCAAGCCTGCGGCGCAGTCTATCATCGCTGGCAGGGCAAATGCGACGCCTGCGGCACATGGTCGTCGCTCAGCGAGGAAGCGCAGGCTGCGCCGGTGCCGGGCGGACGCGGCTCGTCGAACGGCCGCGCGCGGGGCCGTGTCTTTGCGCTCGAGACGCTCAAAGGCGAGACACAGGATGCTCCCCGCATTGTCGCCGGCATCGGTGAGCTCGACCGCGTCACCGGTGGCGGTTTCGTGCCCGGCTCTGTGCTGTTGATCGGCGGCGATCCCGGCATCGGCAAATCGACCCTGCTGATGCAGGCTTGTGCGGCGCTCGCCAATGGCGGCCATCGCGTCGTCTATGTCTCGGGCGAAGAATCGACCGGGCAGGTCCGCCTGCGGGCCGAACGCATGGGCCTCGCCGATGCGCCGGTCGACCTCGCTGCAGAAACCAATGTCGAGGACATCGTCGCCACCCTCAATCAGGGTCAGCGTCCGGCCCTCGTCGTGATCGATTCGATCCAGACCATGTGGTCGGGCGAGGTTGAAAGCGCGCCGGGCACAGTGACGCAGGTACGAGGCTCGGCCCAGGCATTGATCCGCTATGCCAAGACCAGCGGCGCCTGCCTGATCCTCGTAGGCCATGTCACTAAGGACGGTCAGATCGCCGGGCCGCGTGTGGTCGAGCATATGGTCGACGCCGTTCTCTCCTTCGAGGGCGAAGGCGCACATGCCTTCCGCGTCCTGCGCGGGCAGAAGAACCGCTTCGGAGCAACTGACGAGATCGGCGTCTTCGAGATGACCGGCAAGGGATTGTCGGAAGTCACCAATCCATCGGCCCTTTTCCTGGCGGGCCGGGATCAGGCCGCCCCTGGGGCCGCGGTCTTCGCCGGAGTTGAGGGCACGCGGCCGGTGCTGGTCGAGATCCAGGCGCTGGTCTCGCCGACCTCACTTGGCACGCCGCGGCGCGCTGTCGTCGGCTGGGAGAACAGCCGTCTCGCGATGGTGCTTGCCGTGCTCGAAACCCATGGCGGCCTAAGGCTCGGCCAGCATGATGTCTATCTCAACGTAGCCGGCGGCCTGCGGGTCAACGAGCCGGCCGCGGATCTGGCGGTTGCCGCCTCGCTGATCTCCTCGCTGACCGGAGCGATTCTGCCGGCCGAAGGCGTTTATTTTGGCGAGATCGCACTGTCGGGGGCGATTCGTCCGGTTTCCGTCACGGCTGCCCGCTTGCGCGAGGCTGCCAAGCTCGGCTTCGAGGCTGCACTCTTTCCCGCAGGTGGAGCAGATTTCGGCGATGGCAGCGGGCTGGGACTGCGCCGTTTCGGGCATGTTGCGGAGCTCGTCGCCGATATCGCGGCTCGCGCTCCTCGCAGGGATGTGAAATGAACCGCCCCCAAGGGTGACGGAACCCCTTCGAACGCGTATAGCAAAATCGTTGCGGCCAGCCCATTTCTTGCGGGCCACCCCTAGATGCTAGAGAAGCGGCTTCCTACATGCCTGTCACAATCCTCGATCTCGTCGTCATCGGCGTGGTTCTGATCTCGGCGTTGCTGGCCGCTGTGCGCGGGCTGACACGAGAAGTGTTGGCTATCGCGTCCTGGGCGACGGCAGCTGTGGTGGCTTGGGTGTTTCATCCCCAGTTCCTGCCGCTGGCGCAGCAACATATCCCGAACCAGACCATCGCGTTGGTCGCCGTGATCGCGGCCCTGTTCCTGGTAACCTTGATCATCGTGTCGCTCGTGACTGCCCGGATTTCCGATTTCGTCCTCGACTCGCGTATCGGCGCGCTCGACCGGACGCTCGGCTTTGTCTTCGGCGCCGCCCGCGGGCTGCTGCTGGCGGTGATCGGTTACGTGTTCTTCACCGCGCTGATGGGCGACAAGAATCTCCCGACCTGGGCAAAGGACGCCAAGGCCAAGCCGATCCTCGAAGAGACCGGCCGCTCGCTTTTGACGATGCTGCCGCAGGACATCAATTCTGACTTCGTCAAGAAGCTGCTGAAGCCCAAGACCGGCGAAGAGCCCGCCGAGGCGCCGGCCGAGGAGCCGCGCCCACCGGCGAGCCCGACCGCTGACCCGCAGCGCCGCACTGAAGTGCCGAACGCCAACGACCGCCAGGCGCTACAGCGTGCGATCGAAGGCACCCGCCCGGGAACGCCTGCCCAAACTCGTCCGTAATTGGAGCGTAACGCAGCCGTGTTACAGCGTATGGAGCCCGTAATGACGTCTCAACCCGAGACCCACGACGCCTTCGATCCCTATGCCGACCGGCTGCGCGAGGAATGCGGCGTCTTCGGCATCTTCGGTCATGCCGATGCCGCCGCGCTGACCGCGCTCGGCCTGCATGCTCTCCAGCATCGTGGCCAGGAAGCGGCTGGTATCGTGACCTTCGACGGCAGGCGCTTCCATTCGGAGCGGCGTCTCGGCCTTGTCGGCGATGCGTTTTCGGAAGCCTCGGTCATCGACAATCTCCAGGGCGCGCAGGCGATCGGTCATGTGCGCTATTCGACAACGGGGGAAACGATCCTCCGAAACGTCCAGCCGCTCTTCGCCGAGCTGCATGGCGGCGGCTTTGCCGTTGCGCATAACGGCAACCTCACCAACGGCCTGACGCTGCGCCGCAACCTTGTCCGTGACGGTGCGATCTATCAGTCGACCTCCGATACGGAGGTGCTGCTCCATCTTGTCGCCCGCAGCCGCAAGACCCGCTTCATCGATCGTTTTGTCGATGCCATCCGCCAGATCGAGGGCGCTTATGCCTTCGTCGGCATCACCAACAAGAAGTTGATTGGCGCTCGCGATCCGTTGGGCATCCGCCCGCTCGTGCTCGGCGAGCTCGACGGGGCACCGATCCTGACCTCCGAGACCTGTGCGCTCGACATCATCGGCGCCAAGTTCGTCCGTGAGGTCGAGAACGGCGAAGTCGTCGTCATCTCCGAGGACGGCATCGAGAGCCACAAGCCCTTCCCGCCGGTTGCGGAACGCCCCTGCATCTTCGAGTATATCTACTTCGCCCGGCCGGACTCGATCGTGAAGGGCCAGAGCATCTATGAACGTCGCAAGCGCATGGGCGCGCAGCTGGCCTCGGAAGCGCCGGCAAATGCCGATGTGATCGTGCCCGTACCGGATTCGGGCGTGCCGGCGGCGCTGGGCTTTGCCCAGGCAAGCGGCGTTCCCTTCGAGCTCGGCATTATCCGCAACCATTATGTCGGGCGCACCTTCATCGAGCCGACCCAGAAGGTCCGCGAACTCGGCGTGCGGCTGAAGCATTCGGCCAACCGCAGCGTGGTCGAGGGCAAGAGTATCGTTCTGGTCGACGACTCGATCGTGCGCGGTACGACCTCGTTCAAGATCGTCAAGATGATGCGCGAGGCTGGAGCGCGCGAGGTGCATTTCCGCATCTCGTCGCCGCCGATCACCCATCCCGACTACTACGGCATCGACACGCCCGACCGCGAGAAGCTGCTGGCGGCAACGCATACCCTTGAGGAGATGCGCCAGTTCGTCGGCGCGGATTCGCTCGCCTTTCTCTCGGTCGACGGTCTTTACCGCGCCATGGGGCATGAACGGCGCGATCCCGCCCGGCCGCAATTCACCGACCATTGCTTCACCGGCGACTACCCGACCTCGCTGACCGACGTCATCGGCGAGAGCGCCAAGCAGGAATTGTCCCTCTTGGCCGAAGCCGGCTGATCACAAGAGTCTATGATGACCAAGCCTCTCGCAGGGCGCGTCGCGCTCGTCACTGGCGCGTCGCGCGGTATTGGCCGCGCCGCAGCCCTCGCCTTCGCCAATGCCGGCGCCCATGTCGTTGCTCTGGCGCGAACCTCCGGCGCGCTTGAAGAACTCGATGATGAGATTCAGGGCATTGGCGGCAGTGCGACGCTGGTTCCTGTCGACCTCGGCGATGCGGCTGCGATCGAGAAGCTTGGCCCCGCTCTGCTGCAGCGCTGGGGCAAACTCGACATCCTGCTCGCCAATGCCGGCATCCTCGGCCCCCTGACCCCGCTCACCCATGCCTCGCCGAAGGAATGGGCCAAGGTGTTCGAAACCAATGTCACGGCCAACTGGCGCCTGATCAAATCGGTCGAACCGGCCCTGCAGGCCTCGGATTCGGGCCGGGTCATCGTGATGTCGTCAGGTGCGGCGCATAAGTGCCTGGCCTATTGGGGCCCGTACTCGATCTCGAAGGCGGCCGTCGAGGCCATGGCGCGCACCTATGCAGCCGAGACCGTGACGACCCCGCTCAAGGTGATGATCGTCAACCCCGGCCCCCTGCGCACCCGCATGCGGGAAGAAGCGATGCCGGGCGAGGATCCGCTGACGCTGAAGACCCCGGAAGACCTCGCTCCGCATCTCGTACGCCTGGCCTCGCCCGATTGGGCGGAGACCGGCAAGATTTTCGATTTTCCGCAGGGCAAGGTACTGAGCCCGCAAATGCCGGCCTAAATTGGCGCGCGTCCTGGGGGGCGCAAAGTGGCGATCCCTCTCTTTAGGCAGCATCGGATTTTCCCCGAGAGGTGGATTCCACTTTTCGGTCTGATGCCCTGCTCGAGAGCAATCAGTCTCCCGCGCGCGGCGCCGCACGCGCCAGCGTGATCAGATCGGGGATGGTGAGGTTTGGCAGCGCCGCCATCTCGTCGAGCGTAAACCAGCGTATCTCGACATGCTCGTCGCAGAGGTTGACCGCGTCCCCGCCCGCCCAGGCATGCACGACGTAGATGTGGTGCAGCGCCTCGCCATTGCGCTCCGGAAAGCGCTCCGGCTCCGACAGCACCAGCTGATACCGTGTCGGGACAAGGCCAACTTCCTCACGGCATTCGCGCAGAAGCGCTTCCTGGAGGCCTTCCCCCGGTTCGACCCGGCCACCGATCGCATCCCAGTGATCGGCCCATGCGCGCTTCCAGGATGCCCTCAAGCCGAGCAGAACCTTGTTTTCCGGGCTGACGAACAGGGCGCTGACCGTCTCGAGCATCCGCCCCTCCATCTGGCCTACTCCGCCCGCAACCAGCGGAACAATGCGGCGTCGTCTCCGCTCTCCAGAGCAGTCGCGACCCGTCGACCGACCGCGGCGCCAAATTTGTAGCCATGCCCCGAACATGCGGAGACCGCGAGCGCCTTGCCAATCCGGCGCGCGAAGAATGTGCCATCCTCGGTGAAGGTATAGGCGCAGGTCGCGGTACGCTTGACGCGATACTCATCGAGCCGAGCGAGCGGCGGGGCAAAATAGTCGCGGATCTGCTCGCCCTCCCCGGGACGAGGCTCGCGCTCCTCGTCGGGCTCTCTCGGGCGGCGATGGATTCCTGCGCCCAGCTTCAGTTCGGTCCCGTCCACAGGCGGCAGGATGTAACCGTGTCTGTCGCCACCGACGCTGACCATGGCAGGCGCACGCTGCCAGGCGTCACGGAGATCCCCGGGCGGATCGAGATAGACGACCGCAGTGCGGTAGGTCTTCAGCGCATCGCCGAGTTCCGGGAACAGGCGCAGCACCCAGGCCCCAGCCGTCACCACGACCTGGTCGGCAGCAATCCGCGCCCCATCGTCAAGGATGGCGACGCCGGCATCCGGCTCCACGGCAGAAACACGCGCATTGGCCTGAATCGCGACGCCGCGTTCCGCCAGAAGTCGGAGCAGATCCGCCGCAATCCGTGCCGGAAAGAGAGCGCCGCCGTCGGCACTGAAATAGGCGTAGCGGAGGCTTGCCGCATCGAGAAAGGGCCAGCGCGTCGCGGCTTCGGCAGGCGCATGCAGCGTATAAGGCTGTGACGTCCGGTCGAGCCCGTCGCGATACTGCTCGCCCTCGTCGCCCTCCTGCAGCGAGACGCCGAGAACGCCGCAATTGGCGAGGTGGGACCGGCCGAGATCAGCCCACATCTCGTCCCATGCCGCGAAGGCCTCCGGGATGGTGCGGGCATAGCCATCGGCACTGCCATAGGCGCGACGGATGATGCGATGCTGGTCGCCCGAGGCGGCGTAGGGATTGGGAATCACCGGCGCCTGCTCGAGCAGCGTTACGTCATGGCCACGTCCGCTGAGAGCCCAGGCCGTCGCAAGGCCGCCAATGCCCGCGCCGACGACGGTGACCTTCACTTGCGCTTGTTGCGATCGTAGGGATTGTCACCGCCGCGCGTATGCAGGCGGATCGGTGTGCCCGGCAGCTCGAATGCCTCGCGCAGATTGTTGACGAGATAGCGCGTATAGGACACCGGCAAATGGTCGAGCTGGTTGCCGAACAGCGCGAAAGTCGGCGGGCGCGCCTTTGCCTGCGTCATATAGCGGATCTTGATGCGGCGTCCGGCGACGGCCGGAGGCGGGTGAGCCGAGAGCACGCCTTCGAGCCAGCGGTTGATCCGCGCCGTGGAGACGCGGCGATTCCAGACGTCATAGCTGGCGAAGACAGCCTGCATCAGCCGGTCGATACCCTCGCCCGCCAGACCAGACAGCGGAACGATCTGCACGCCGCGCACCTGCGCCAGCAAATGGTTCGCCTTCTCCTTGAGCTCGGCCAGCAGGCCTTGCTTGTCGGCAACGAGATCCCACTTGTTCAGCCCGATGACAACCGACCGGCCTTCGCGCTCGGTCAGGTCGACCAGCGTCAGGTCCTGTTTCTCGAAGRGAATGGTCGAATCGAGCAGGACGACGACGACTTCGGCGAACCGAATGGCCCGAAGCGCATCGGCGACCGAGAGCTTTTCGAGCTTCTCCTCGATGCGGGCGCGCTTGCGCATGCCCGCCGTGTCGAAGAGCTTGACCGGGCGGCTGCGCCACTC
>NZ_JBFTZN010000209.1:0-10322 GCF_056406775.1 Allobosea sp. P1_A7 | reverse complement strand
GTGATCGCCTTCCTGCTGAAGGATTGCTGCGGCGGGCGGGCAGACCTGTGCCAACCGCTCATCGACGAACTCGTTCCCTGCTGCCCACCGAAGGTCCCCGCCGATGGACGTCATCATCTACCATAATCCCGACTGCGGAACCTCGCGGAACACGCTTGCCCTGATCAGGAACGCCGGCGTCGAACCTCACGTCATCGACTACCTGAAGATGCCACCGTCCCGGGCGATGATCGTGGACCTGGTCGCGCGGATGGGTCTCACGCTCCGGCAGGTCCTGCGCGAGAAGGGGACGCCATTCGCCGAACTCGGCCTTGCAGATCCGTCGCTGGGCGACGACGCCTTGCTCGACGCAATCGAGAAGCACCCGATCCTGCTCAATCGACCGATCGTGGTGACACCGAACGGCGTGAGGCTGTGCCGCCCCTCGGAAGAGGTGATTGACCTGCTGCCGCCGCAGCGCGGTCCGTTCGTCAAGGAGGACGGCGAGCGCATCGTCGATGAGGCCGGCCGCCGCATCGCGAGCGGTGAGATCATCGGCCGAGATATCGCATCCGGCCCGATGATCTAACTCTCTGTGTTCGCATCGGCTTTGCCCCGAAAACCGCAATCCACTTTTCGGGCCGATGCTTTCTGTGTTCGCATCGGCTTTGCCCCGAAAACCGCAATCCACTTTTCGGGCCGATGCCTTGGGAAAATCGCATGTCCACGTTCGAACGCTACCTGACGCTGTGGGTGGCTCTGTGCATTCTTGCCGGCGTCGCGCTCGGCCAGCTGTTCCCGAGCGCCTTTCAAACGATCGGCAGCGCCGAGATCGCGAGGGTCAACCTGCCGATGGCAGTCCTGATCTGGCTGATGGTCATCCCGATGCTGCTGAAGATCGACTTCGCCGCCTTGCGCCAGGTCGGCCAGCACTGGCGTGGGATCGGCGTCACACTCTTCGTGAACTGGGCCGTGAAGCCGTTTTCGATGGCCCTGTTGGGCTGGTTCTTCATCGGCTGGCTGTTTCGCCCTCACCTGCCCGCCGACCAGGTCGATTCCTATATCGCCGGTCTGATCATCCTGGCGGCGGCGCCTTGCACGGCAATGGTCTTCGTCTGGTCCAACCTGATCAAGGGAGAACCGCATTTCACCTTGAGCCAGGTCGCGTTGAACGACGCGATCATGATCGTCGCCTTCGCCCCGATCGKCGGCCTGTTGCTTGGCCTGTCCGCCATCACCGTTCCCTGGGGCACGCTGACATTGTCGGTCGCGCTCTACATCCTGGTTCCCGTCATTATCGCGCAGCTCATCCGCAGGAGCCTGCTCGCCTCCGGCGGTGACGAAGCGCTGCATCGCCTTCTCGCCGCCCTATCGCCTGTGTCGCTGGTGGCCCTGCTTGCGACCCTGGTAATGCTGTTCGGGTTCCAGGGCGCGCAGATCCTGGCCCAGCCGTCTATCATCGCGATCCTGGCCATCCCGATCCTGATCCAGGTCTATTTCAATGCGGGACTGGCCTATCTCCTCAACCGTGCGGCCGGCGAAAAACACTGCGTCGCTGGTCCCTCGGCCCTGATCGGAGCCTCGAACTTCTTCGAGCTCGCGGTTGCAGCCGCCATCAGCCTGTTCGGTTTCAACTCCGGCGCCGCCCTCGCAACGGTGGTCGGCGTGCTGATCGAAGTGCCGGTCATGCTGTCGGTCGTCTGGATCGTGAACCGTTCCAGGGGCTGGTACGAGCGGGGAAGCCCGCGCAATCCTGCAAAGGCAACGTCATGACCGATCTTCCGAATGTCGACCTCGACCGTCTGGTCGCTCCCGATCTCACCCAGCTCGAGCCCGCCCGGCGCGCCACGCATCCACCGCGCATCCTTCTGCTCTACGGCTCACTTCGGACGCGCTCCTACAGCCGGCTGCTGACACTCGAAGCAGAGCGTATCCTCAAGCATCTCGGCGCCGAAACGCGGGTATTCGACCCTGCCGGCCTGCCAATGGCCGACAGCGTCCTGCCGGACCACCCGAAGGTTCAGGAGTTGCGGGATCTGGCGCTATGGTCGGAGGGGCAGGTCTGGTGCAGCCCGGAGCGTCACGGCACGATCACCGGCGTATTCAAGAACCAGATCGACTGGATACCGCTGGAGCTTGGCTCGATGCGCCCGACCCAGGGCCGAACGCTGGCGGTGATGCAGGTCTCGGGTGGCTCGCAGTCGTTCAACGCCGTCAACACATTGCGCGTGCTGGGGCGCTGGATGCGAATGGTGACCATCCCGAACCAGTCCTCCGTCGCAAAGGCCTTTCAGGAGTTCGACGAGGTGGGCCGCATGAAGCCCTCCGCCTATTACGACCGCGTCGTCGACGTGATGGAGGAACTCGTCCGCTTCACGCTGCTGACGCGCGACCGCTCCGCCTATCTCACCACGCGCTACAGCGAGAGGAAGATTGCTGCCGAGGCGGTTCCGGTCAGCGCTATCTAAGTCAACACGGCGCGCGCGGGAGCAAAGCGAAACCAGTCAGGCCCACGCGACGGGCGCAGAACCAGGCTGCGACTGACATCGCCGCGGCCGGCGCCCCCGTTTCAATGGCCCGATGCGAGCGCTCCGTCTGCCTTGTCGTGGACGGCGAGGCGCTCGATCATCGCCGCGGTCGCCTGGTTGACGCCGATCGTCTCGATGGCGATGCCCCGGTTCCGGAACTTGAGCACCACGCGGTCCAGCGCGTTGATCGCGGTGATGTCCCAGAAATGGGCTGCGCCAAGATCGATCACGACCTGCTTCACCTCCTCCTCGCGGAAATCGAAGGCCGCATGGAAGGCTTCGGCGGTCGCGAAGAAGATCTGCCCGGTGACGCGGTAGACGCGCGTGTCACCCTCGCGCTCGGATCTAACCGCGAAGAAGCGCGTGACCTTGTGGGCGAAGAACAGCCCGCTGAGGATGACGCCGAACAGCACGCCCTTCGCCAGATCATGCGTTGCGACCACCACCGCGACCGTGCCCAGCATCACGACGCTGGAGCTCTTCGGGTGGATCAGCAAGGTCTGCAACGAGCGCCACTGGAAGGTGTTGATCGAGACCATGATCATGACGGCGACCAGCGCCGCCATCGGGATCCGGGCGACAGAGGGGCCGAGCACGACGATCAGGAACAGCAGGAAGCTGCCCGCCCACAGGCTCGAGAGGCGGCCGCGGCCGCCCGACGAGACATTGATCACGGATTGGCCGATCATCGCGCAGCCGGCCATGCCACCGAAGAACCCGGCGACGATGTTGGCTGCGCCCTGGCCGGCGCATTCCCGGTTCTTGTCCGACGTGGTGTCGGTCATCTCGTCGAGAATCGCCGCGGTCATCAGGCTTTCCAGGAGTCCAACCATGGCCAGCGTCAACGCATAGGGCGTGATGATCCTGAGCGTCTCGAGGGAGAACGGCACCTGCGGGATAGCGAAGGCGGGCAATTCGCCGGGCAGCGCGCCCATGTCGCCGACCGTGCGGATATCGAGGCCGAAAGACAGCGACACCGCGGTGAGCAGGACGATGGCGACCAGCGGCGACGGCACCGCCTTGGTAAGCCGTGGCAGCAGATAGATGATGGCGAGCCCGGCGGCGGTCATGGCGTAGACGACGGGTCCGCGTCCGAGCAGTTCCGGCATCTGCGCCATGAAGATCAGGATCGCGAGCGCGTTGACGAAACCGGTGACGACGGAGCGCGAGACGAACCGCATCAGGTTGCCGAGCCTGAGGATGCCGGCCACGATCTGAAAGATGCCCGTCAGGACCGTCGCGGCGAACAGGTAGCCAAGCCCGTGTTCCCTGACGAGCGTGATCATGACGAGCGCCATGGCGCCGGTGGCGGCCGAAATCATCGCCGGCCGCCCGCCCGCGATGGCGGTGACGACGGCGATGCAGAAGGAGGCGTAGAGCCCGACCTTGGGATCGACCCCGGCGATGATCGAGAATGCGATCGCCTCAGGGATCAGGGCCAGCGCGACGACCGTGCCGGCCAGGATTTCGCGCGTGACGTTGGGCGCCCATTCGCTGCGCAGATGAGAGATTGCCATGGGGAGAGTGAAGCCTTCATGGCCCCGCCGCGAGCAACAGGCAGGCGAGGCGCGCACATACGGACAGCTCCGGACCGGGCCGGGGCGTTCATCGTTCCGTCGTTGCGTTGTCCGGCGGATCGGCGGCCGGAAGAGCCACCCGGGATTTCACCGGGTCCTGACTAGTGAACCCAGCTCTGTCGCAGTTTTCGCTGCGGCGCAACCCAGTTGGCGCCGACCATGCGCGTGACGGCGCGGGCACTGAAATGCGGAAGGCCGCCCTCAGACCCGCCTGGTCGCCATGCGGGCGGCAAATTCGAGGCCGGACACGGCCAGGGCAAACAGCATCCAGAGCGGGTCGGCGCGATTGAGGAAGAACGATTCCAGCATGCCGACATAGGTCATGAAGATGACGATCATCAGGAAGAGGTCGGCCAGGTTCCGACTCGCCGCGACCCGGTCGGCGCGGAGATAGTTCCTGAGAGGCAGGATCATCAGGCACCAGGCCATCACGATCGCGCCCGGAATTCCGAACATCACCATCGCATCGAGATAGCTGTTATGGGCGGACCCGATGCCGCGAACGTCCCAGCTCGCCTCGAAATTCTCCTCCAGCRTCGAGACCACGGGCGTCTGCCAGAAGCCGAAATAGCCATAGCCGAACCAGGGCTTCTCGCCGATATGGACGCTGGCAAAGCGCCAGATCTCGTCGCGGCCGGTGAAGGTGGGGTCTGAGATCAGGGCAGACGAGATCCTGAGCAATGTCGGCGACAACACGGTGCCGACCGTGAGCGCGGCGACCAGCAGCACCAGCACGGCATGGGTCAACAGCATCAGGCGAGGCCCGGCCATGGCGCGGCCGAGCAGAACGAGGCCGACCGCCACCGGCAGGAAGCCCATCGTCGTCTTCGAACCGCTGTTCAGCACGAAGATCGCACCGAGACCGATGATCAGCAGGCCGCGCAGTTTGAACCCCATGCGCCAGCAATAGATGCCGAACATGATGAGGATCGAGAACACCGGCGCAGCGAAGTTCTTGTGCGAGAGATGGCCGCGCCAGTCGCCGGCATGGCCGCCCTCGACGCCCTCAGAGCCATGGATCGCCAGATGCGGGGCAAGCAGGATGACGGCATAGACCAGCAGGAGCACGGCGAGCGTGGCATTGGCCGCAGCGCTGGCGAAGTCCCGCTCCGTCCTGGGCAGGAGCAGGACACCGACCACGACGACCATGGCGAACGCGGTCAGCAGCAATCCGCGCAACGCGGCTTCCGGGTCCGGTGCGCGCGTGGTGGACAAGGCGGCAACCAGCAGGACGATGATCCACGTGCTGTTGCGCAGCTGTGCGAGAGCTGCCCGCTCGCTCAGCCGCAGCATCGCCCCGAGATAGACGATGGCGAGGCTGACATAGCCGATCTGGTTGACGACATTGCCGGTCGAGGCCCCGGTCTCCGTGCTGTCGGGCACACCGGCAAAGGGCTGCAAGGTCAGGATCATGATGAACAGGCCAAAGCCGCTGAGCAGCGCGGCAACGAGCCGTGCATCGTCGGCCGGGACGCCTGACGCGGAGGCGGCCGCGCTGGTTCCTGTCTCTGCGATGCCGACCGTCATGCTGTCCCTGACACACTCGCCCCGTTCTGCAGGCCGCGCGTTAATGCAGCCGCGCGATCACGCATCATATGCCATGCAACCTTAAGAGCCTGTAGCCGCAGACAGATAGGCCGCCGGCCAGGGCTGCGGCCTGGCCTGATGGCCGGCCGAATTCACCGGTCGTGGCGGGGCGCTGCGCCTGGGATCATAGGACCCGATATCGTATCGGGTCTATGGTCTGCGACTTCCGTGATTGCATCGGCTTTCCCAACCGCAATCTACGCTTTCGGGCCGATGCCTTAGCTCGTCCCGGCGAGATAACTGCCTCCGGCCTCCATGAACACCTGATTGTCCTCCCGCAGCCTGGCTGCAGCATCGTCATAGAGGAATGGCAGGAAGGCGAAGCGCTTGCCCCGCGTCACCTGCGAGACGGCATGAAGCAGCGAGCAGGAGAAGACGACGGCGCCGCCGGGCGGCGGCTTGAAGCTGCGCGCGCCATATTCGGGAAAGCTGACCTCGCCGCCCTCGAAATCGGCGTTCAGGTTGATGGAGACGGCAAAGCGGCGATGCGCCGTGCCCTTGGTCGTGTTGTCCCGATGCGCGCCGAAATGCCCGCCGGTCTGCGCATCGTAACAGCCCACGAGATAGCGCTCCATGCGGGTCACCGTGAACTGGTGGACCTTCCTGATCTCGGGAACGATGCGCTTGCCGATCTTGCCCTGAATGACCCCGATCAGCTCCGTGTCGCCGATGAGGACGTCGGAGCGGCGCTTGTGGGCATGGTCGGAGATCAGGACGGTCTTCCCGTCCTTCTCGCGCATGAAGCCGGATTCATTGCCGCCTTCGGCCTCGTGCAGGGCGATCAGCTGCCGGCAGAAATCCGGCTCGAAGACATTGGGCAATACCAGGACGGGCGCATGCACCTGGAAGCCCGGGAACGCGTCGACCGGTGGAAGCGCGGCGAGGAACGCCGCAACCTCATGGCGCTCGCCGCCCTCGCGGGTGAGGGGAAAGACCGCCATGACGCGCAGCGTCGGATCGAGCACATACCAGGCGCGACGCAGGGGCGTATCCGTGCCTGGCTCGGCCTCGATGGGCGCGACGCCAAACTCCTTGCTGATCAGCAGATCGAAATCCCAGAAATAGCGGATGCCGGGCATGCGCTGCCTGACGCGCTGCTTGAGCTCGTCATCGGGGTCGTTGCTGACGCCGAAGAAGGCGATCTTGTCGTCGTCGAAGAGGTCGCGCTGCTCGGACAGGATCTTGAGCGCGGATACCGTGCTTGCGCGCGCGGCGGAACCGAAGAAGCACAGGACAATATAGCGCCCGGCTGCGCTGGAGAATTTATAGGCCGGGTTGCTTGTGGAACGCTGCTCGAACCACGGCGCAGGATCGCCGACGCCCATCGACCTGTATTTCACGGCCAATTCCCCAGATGTTATCGGATGAGAATGGCATATCGCCCACTATTGGCAAGGATGACAGGCGCTTCACCTTCGCTTCGATGAGCGATCGACGAGCTTTGATCTCCGCGCAAGCGACTAGACCCCGCATACAGCGCGCGCCCCGCTATGCTATGGCTGGTTCCACCATCAACAACGCATGGCTGCTTCTGCAGCCGGAACGGAGTCCATGTCCAGTACCGATGGCAGCATGTTCGACCTGGTCGGAGTGCTTGCCGTATTGCTTCTCGTTGCCGCAAACGGCTTCTTCGTTGCGGCCGAGTTTTCGCTGGTCGCGGTGCGCCGAAGCCGCGTTTCCGAGCTTGTCACCGCGGGGCGCATGAATGCCGCCGCCCTCAAGCGCGCCGTCGACAATCTCGACGCCAACCTCGCCGCGACGCAGCTTGGCATCACCATCTCCTCGCTGGCGCTCRGCTGGATCGGAGAGCCCGCTCTGGCTCACCTGATCGAGCCGCTCCTGAACGGCCTGCCCGGCTCACTGGCGACGGCCAGCTCCCATGCGATCGCGGTCGCGATCTCCTTCGTCATCATCACGGCCCTGCACATCGTTCTCGGCGAACTCGCTCCCAAGAGCCTTGCCMTTCAGCGCAGCGAAGAAACGGCGCTCTGGATCGTGCGGCCACTCGGTCTCTTCCTGTTCCTGCTGCGGCCGGCGATCATCTCGCTGAATGGCCTCGGCAATCTCGTGCTGCGCCTGTGCGGCCTGCGGCCGGGAACGGGAGAGGAATCCCTGCATTCGCCGGAAGAATTGAAACTCCTCGTCCAGGCAAGCCAGGAGGCCGGAATCCTCCAGCCGGMGCAGCAGGAGTTGGTCGAGCGCGTGCTCAGCATCGGCGACCGGCGCATCGCCGACATCATGACACCGCGCCGGGACGTCGCCTGGATCGACGCCGACGACACTCATGACGAGATGCTGCGGACCATACGCGAATGTCGCCATGAGCAGTTGCTGGTCGGGCGCGGTGGCATCGACGAGCCCCTGGGCATGATCCTGAAGCGGGACCTTCTCGACCAGGTCCTGGACGGCAAGGCGCTCGATCCCATGGCCGTGATCTGCGACCCCGTCATCGTGCACGAGACGACGCCGATCTTCCGCGTGCTCGAGCGCTTCAAGAAGGCTCCGGTCCGCCTGGCAATCGTCATCGACGAATATGGCGGCCTCGACGGCATCGTCACCCAGACCGATCTCCTCGAAGCCATTGCCGGCGACCTGCCCGATGTCGAGGGCGAGGAACCCGATATCGTGGAACGCGACGATGGTTCGCTGCTGATCGACGGCATGATGCCGGCGCATGATGCCTTCAATCGGCTTGGCTTCCGACTGCGCTCGGCGGAAGGGGATTTCCACACGATCGCCGGTTTCGCCCTGGCCCGGCTCGAGCACCTCCCCGAGATCGGCGAGCATTTCGACTATGCAGGCTGGCGGTTCGAAATCGTCGACATGGACGGCAGGCGGATCGACAAGCTCCTGGCGCAGCGCATCACAGGGGAGGTTTCCGCCCACGGGTGAAGCGCCGCGCCGGCAGAGAGCGCCCTTCGCCCGTCGGCTCTGGGGCCGTCAGCCTCTGGCATGATCTCGCCCGCCTCGTCGCGATGGGGCGGGCAAGATCAACACGCGGCGCAGGCTCATCAACGGACCGGCGGAGAGGCTCGCAGCCAGTTCGCGGCCATGCCGTACTCGCAGCCCCGCCGATCGGGCGCCCTCCTCGACGAGGTCAGCGGCCAGCGAACCGTGCCCGGTTCTGCGCGACCCAGTCCTGCGAGAGCTTGACGAAGAGAGGCGGCAGCGACGCGAGCGGCCGTCCGCCATGGTGGTCGGCCAGGATATCGCCGGCATCGGGCCAAGTCGTGGGTTGGTCGGCACGCCCCAGCGCAGCGAGGACGCGGCTGGCGCTTTCGGGAATGAACGGCCAGGCGATGTCGGCGGCGGTCGCAAGGAGGTTCACGCTCGTTCTGATCACCACGGCGCTCCGCTCCGGATCGGCGGCGCGGGCCGACCAGGGCGCCTCCCGCGCGAGATAGCCGTTGGCGAGCCGCCAGATCGCGCGGACCTGTTCGGCCGCCTTGCGCAGCGCACGCCGGTCATGATGCGTGCGAAGCGCATGCAGATGTCCCGCAAGTTCATCCGACAGAGCCAGCTCGGCGGAGCCGGGAGCGCCGTTCGCCGGGACGATCCCCTGATGGTGGGCCGTGACGAGTTTCAGCACGCGATTGACGAGATTGCCGAACGTGTCGGCCAGGTCGGAATTCACGTCGGCCGCGAAGCGCGCGAAACTGAAGTCGGTGTCATGGTTCTCAGGCGCGTTCGCGGCCAGCCACCAGCGCCAGTAGTCGGCCGGCAGCAACGCCAGCGCCTGGTCGAGGAACACGCCCCTGCGCTGGCTGGTCGAGAACTTACCGCCTTCATAGGTGAGCCAGTTGACGCCCTTGATCACATCGACGCTCTTCCAGGGCTCGCCGGAACCCAGCAGCGTGCAGGGGAAGCTGACGGCGTGGAAGGGCACATTGTCCTTGCCGAGGAACTGGATGGCGTCGACATCTCCGACCTTCCACCACCAGCGCCGCCAGTCGCGCCGTTCCGGGTCGAGATCGGCCCATTCCTGCGTGGCGGCGATATAGGCGATGGGCGCATCGAACCAGACAAAGAAGACCTTGCCCTCGAAGCCGGGTTTCGGCACCGGGACGCCCCAGGACAGATCCCGTGTGATGCACCTGTCCTGAATGCCTTCGCTGAGCCATTTGCGCGCGATCGAGGTGACGAGCGGCGGCCATCCGGACCGGCTTGCGATCCACGCCTCCAGCTCGCCGACCAGGGCCGACTGGCGCAGGAACAGGTGCCGGCTCGGCCTGACCTCGAGATCAGTGCTGCCCGAGAGGGCCGAGCGCGGAGCGACCAGGTCGACGGGATCGAGCGGACGGGTGCAGCTTTCGCATTGGTCGCCCCGCGCGGCTTCGAAACGGCAATGCGGGCAGGTGCCGATGATGTAGCGGTCCGGGAGGAAGCGCCTGTCCGCGGGCGAATAGACCTGTTCGAGCACCCGCTCCTCGATGAAGCCGTTCTGCTCCAGGCACTGGAAGAAATGCTGGGTCAGCGCGTGGTTGCGCGGCGAGGACGAGCGGCCGAAATGATCGAAGGACAGGCCGAGCTGACGATAGATCCCGGCCTGGATCTCATGCTGCGCATGGCAATAGGCTGCGACGTCGGTCCTGGCTTCGGCCGCCGCCAGTTCCGCCGGGGTTCCATGTTCGTCGGTCGCGCAGATGAAGAG
>NZ_JBFTZN010000208.1:0-10451 GCF_056406775.1 Allobosea sp. P1_A7 | reverse complement strand
CTGGGCGCGGTCAGGGCAAGCGACGAGAAGCTGCCGCTGATCGTGCCGCCGCCGGTGACGTCGAACAGGCGATAATAGCCGGCCGAAGCGACATTGGCCGTGAGYGTGCCGCCGAGCGTCAGGTTGCCGGCCGCCCCGCTGCCGTTGATGATGATGTGGTCGTTGGTCGCGCCGCCCGCGACTCCAGGGGTGCCGAGTTCGAACACGGTGTTCGAGCCGGCATTCAGCGCCAGCGATCCTACCGTGAGCGTGCCCGGGCTGTTGCCGGCCGACAGCGTTCCGCCGGAGGCGACCGTCACCGCTCCCGCGATCGAACCCGAACCGCCAAGCGTCGTGCCGCTGCCGACGCTCACGCWGGACGAAGCCAGCGAGCCGTTCACGATCAGCGTGCCCCCGTTGATCGTGGTTGCGCCGGTATAGGTGTTGGCGCCGGTGAGCGTCCAGGTGCCTGCATCTATCTTCGTCAGCCCGCCTGTCCCCGTGGCGATCACCCCGGATGCGGTCCCTGTCCCCGGGCCGGCGAGGGTCAGGTTTTGGCCCGAGCCGGTAATGCCGCCGGAGACGGTCAACGTACTGGGAAAGGTCAAAAGGCCGGCGTTGATCTGGCTGTCCGCGGCGAGAGTGATGTCTCCGCCATAGGTGTTGGTACCACCGCCCGCTTGCAGGGCGCCGAAACCACCTGTGCCGCTGCCCGAGAGCGTGAGCGCCTCCCCGACGATGTTGACGCTGCCGCCGAGTATAAGGGACGCGCCCGATGCCACCACCGTTCCGTTCGCCGTCGAGCCGAGACCGAGACTGTTTGTCACGAACAGGCTGCCCGAATTCACGGTAGTGAGGCCGGAATAGGTGTTGGCGCCTGCCAGGGTCCATTGGGAGCCGGACTTCGTGATCGAGCCGGAGCCGATGGCGATCACGCCACGGATGGTGCCGCCATTGTTGCTGGAGCCGCCAAGCGTCAGATCCGTGTTGGATCCAGTGATGCCGCCCGAAAGATTCAGCGAGCTCAGGTTCTGGACATTGATGCTGCTGGATGCCGCAAGGGAGATCGCGCCCTGGAAGGCGTTCGCGCCAGAATTCAAGCTGGTGAGAGCGCCGCCCCCCGACACGCCAGTCCCCGAAAGCGTCAGAGCCTCGGCGCCGACGGTGATACCGCCCGTCAAGGCGAGCGTCGCACCCGAGGCGACCGTCGTTCCGCCGGAAACCGCGCCGAGGCCACTGGCGTTKGAGACCGTGAGCGTGCCCGCCGAAACCGTCGTCAAACCCGTATAGATGTTCGCACCGGACAGGGTCAGGCCGCCGGTACCTACCTTGGTGAGGCTGACCGGACCCTGGATCACGCCGGCATAGGCGGTGTCCGAATTCAGGCCGCCAACCGACAGAGTTGGTGCCGCCCCCCCGGGTCGTATGATCCCGGTGCCTTCGATCGAACCGATCGACAGCGTATCACCGGCGCCCATGGCCAAATTCAGAAATCCGCCCTGGCCAATAAATCGCGAGCCCGCCGCCGAGCTCCCGGCGCCGAACTGCATCGCGCCGTCTGAATCCGCAATGAGCGCCATCGGGCCGGTAACCGTGCCCGAGATGATGAACCCGCCCGCCGCTCCTGCAAACAGCGTCTGCTCGAAGGTCGAATTATTGGTGACGTTGGTGACATACAGAGCCGAGCCGGGGGCTGTCGACAGCGTGTAGGCGAGCGCGTTGTTGTTGTACTCGAGCAGCGTGAGCGAACCGCCGGACGCGGTGACATTTCGCTCTGCCGTCGGGCTGTTCGTGAAGGTCGCCGTATCCGTAGGCACGGTACCGCCAGCCCAGTTCGAACCGAGGTTGAAGTTTCCGCTGCTGCCCAGCCAGTCCGCCGCATGCGCCGTGCCGGGGGCCATCACAGGCGTGGCAGCGACGGCGAGCGCCAGACCGCTCACCATCGTTGTGTCCACCAGCGCACCCCGCCAACGCGATAGCGTATTGGCGGCGACGTCACGGCTCCTCGAAGGCATCATTTTATGCCACAGCCCCGCAGCGATGACGCCGGTTGCGAGCACGGATGGGGCGGTGAAGGATGTCGTCTCGCGCAGGGCGCGGCGTAGGCAGGAGATCATAGGCTCTCACGGTAGGCATAGGCCGTCGCCATTAGCCCGCGACGCAACCTGTGCAGTTTAGCGATTTAAGATCGTGATGCACCTGCTTTCTGACCTTGCGGCATTGTCGCGCCCCGCGGCGATTCAGCAACGAGGACGGACGAACCCTCAGCTATCACGCCTCCCAGAAAAGCAGCCATTGCAGAACCCCATGCGTCTAGTCGCCCGCGCAGCCATACAGTGTGCCGGCGTGCTCGGAAGCAGACATCGCGAATGTTTCAGATGGGTCGCTTCCGGCAGTGACGCGCGGCGGCGCAGAGGTCTGCTTTCGGGCGGAGACCCAACTTCTAACGCCGAGCGGCCGGATGGGCTCGGCTTCCATCGACACGTGGGGCCAAATTCCTCGCCATCACTGCTATAGTGGGCGCGAATACGGGAGATGTCCCGGCGAAGCAGGAGCAGATCGTGGCCGAGAGATTTGAACGGCATCGCCAACCCTGGACCCATGAGGAACTGGAGAAGCTGAAGCTGCTCGCCAGGAAGGGCATGGCCCTGAAGGCGATTTCGAAGGCGATGACGCGCAGCGAAGAATCCATCAAGGACCGCGCGAAACAGGATGGCATCGGGATCGCCAAGCTCCGCTAGACCAGCGGACCGGACATCGTATCGCGTCCGGTGATCCAACCCTTCCTGCTTGCATCGGCTTTCCCCCGAGATCCGCAATCCGCTCTTGCGGCCGATGCTTTGGCCCGTTGGAGGAGGCGACCCGTGCCGACATTCGTGACGATCGGGTATGGAGACCGTGAGGGCTACGACCGTACCCCGGTGGCCGTTCGAGACGCCGCCCACGCCCATGATGCGACGCTGCGGAAGGGCGGAGTGTTGATGGGTATCGCGGGCGCTCCCGTGCAGGTGCGCAATCCCGACGCTGCCCAGGTTGAAACGGCCAATGGCCCATTCATGACGTCGTCATTGCCGGTGGCGGGGTTTGCCATCATCGAAGCCGCCGATCTGGCCGAGGCCATCGCTATGGTTTCACGAACGCCCTGCGCCGTGGCCCATGGTGTCGTTGAGGTGTGGCCGCTCGAGCAGCGCTCATGAAACGGCACGTCGCGCTGCAGCCATGACTGTCCCGTTCGGTTCCACGGGATAGTCGCGGCACGGCCGGKCAAAGGTGTAAGCGCTCAGGCGCTCGTCGAGGCCGCAGCGGCATGGCGCGGCRGGCTGATCCGGGCCAAGAGGCCGCGCGGCTGGTTGTCGTGCAGGCTGAGCTCGCCATCATGGGCGGCCGCGATCGACCGGGTGATGGCGAGGCCGAGGCCAAACCCTTCTGAATCGATCCGCCCGCGGGCTTCGTCGCCGCGCATGAAGGGTTCGAGCAGGCGCAATCGATCGGCTTCCGGAATACCGGGGCCATCGTCGGCCACCTCGATCAGGAGGGCGTCGGGTTCGTCGCGAAGGCGGATGATCACCTGCGTGCCATGGCGCACCGCGTTCTCGACGAGATTGGTCACGGCGCGCTCCAGCTGCTGGGCATCGCCCGTCGCGACGAGCCGTCGCGGCCCCTCGTAGCGCGTCGATTTGCCGATATCGCTGAACTCGTCCGCGACGGTCTGGAGCAGGCTCGAAAGGTCGACGGCACCGCGCTTCTGGCGCCGGTCGACATCGCGCAGATAGGACAGCGCGCCCTGCACCATGGTGCCCATATGCTCCAGATCGCGGGTGAACTGAGCGCGCAGGACAGCGTCCTCGATGAACTCGACGCGCAGGCGCATGCGCGTGATCGGCGTCCGCAGGTCGTGGCTGATCGCCGCCAGCATGCGCGTGCGGTCGGCAAACAGCGCATGGATACGGTCCCTCAAGCGGTTGAGGGCGCGCGCGGCGGTGCGGACTTCGAGGGGGCCCTCCTCGGGCAGCGGCGAGGGATCGCGGTCGATCGAAAACTCCTCGGCAGCCGAGGCGAAGCGCGCGAGCGGCGCCGTGATGCCGCGCGAGGCCCAGAGCGTCAGCGCGCCGATATTGAGCCCGAGCACGATGATCGTGGCGACCACCAGAATGGAGATGGGGCGCGGTGGCGGTGTCCCCATTCCACCGGGCGCGATCTCGACATCGAGGCCCGTGCCGTCGGGAAGCCGGATCGCATAGCCTTGCGGCGGCCTGTCCCCGTCAGGCACCGGGTTCGGCTGCACCGCAAAACCCTCGCCCAGGCGCTGCGCCATGCCCTCCGCGGCGAAGGGATGCGGCTGCGCTGGCAAGGGGGCGGGGTCCTTGGCCGATAGCGTGAACCGGTAGCGCCGGTCGGCCGTGTTCGCGGTCTCGACGACCATCTGGCGCAGCTCAGGCGGCGTCCGGGCCAGCAGCTTCGCGATCGTCGCCACGCTCTCATAGGCTGGCGGCCCCGGTCTGCCGCGGGGCGCCTGCCAGACCAGGGTGACGGAGAGAACGAGATAGAGCAGGCCGATGACGCCGATCACGAGCAGCGCGATCTGGCTGCCGATCCGCGCGGGCAGGCGAAACGGGCGGATCATTGCCGGGCGACGGCGGGCGTGAAGAGATATCCGCCCGAGCGGATCGTCTTGATCAGCTCGGGCTCGCGCGGCTCGCGCTCGATCTTCTGGCGCAGGCGGCTGATCAGGATATCGATGCTGCGCTCGAACGGGGTGGCGGGGCGCCCCTGCGTCAGATCGAGCAGGGCATCGCGCGCGAGCACGCGCCCGGGCCGCTCGCAGAACACCCGCAGCAGATCGAACTCGGCGCCGGTGACAGCGACTCGGACATTGTCGGGATTGGTCAGCTCGCGGTTATTGGCGTTCAGCGTCCAGCCCGCGAAGGCAAACGAGCCGGGAAGCTCGTCGGGATCGGCCTGTCCGCCGCCCCGTCGTCGCAGCACCGCCCGGATGCGGGCCAGGAGCTCGCGCGGGTTGAACGGTTTGCCGAGATAATCGTCGGCCCCCATTTCGAGGCCGATGATCCTGTCGATATCCTCGCTGCGGGCGGTGAGCATGATGATCGGCAGCTGCGTCGTCAGGCATAGCCGCCGGCAGATCGAGAACCCGTCCTCGCCGGGCAGATTGAGATCGAGCACGATCAGGTCGAACCTGCCGTCCCGCAGAATCCGGTCCATCTCGCGCCCGTCGCGCGCGGTCGAGGTCCGCATGCCGTTCTGCGCGAGGTAGCGCGCGACCAGCGTGCTGATCTCGCGATCGTCCTCGACGATCAGGATATGCGCCGATGCGCTCACGTCAGGTTTCCAGGTTTCAAGCGATGCGAGCATATCGGAGGCTTAGGTCCCCTGCAGCCGTCATCATGGCTAAAGCATCGGCAGGGCCGAAGCATCGGCCGGAAAAGTGGATTGCGGTTTTCGGGGCAAAGCCGATGCAATCACAGTTGGTTAGATCATCGGACCGGATACGATATCCGGACCGATGATCTAAGGCCGATAGGCGAGATCGCGGCATCGGATCGTGCCGTCCGCAGCGATCCGGACGGCTCCGATGGCTTGCTCCCGCCCCGTCACCGGATCGCGATAGACCATGCGGCTGCAGGCCGAGGCAGTGTCGGCGGTGTCGGCCCCGAAGATGCGCAAGAGCACCACGCTGATCCACATGGCTGCTGCGGCGAGGACCCCCAGGGCGCGCCTCAGCGACGAGCCCGGCCGCAAGGGTGAAGGGATATCCGGCATAGGCGCTCCGACGTTGCGTGAGCCTGCCGGATAGGTCGCGTTTGTGGCCCCAGTGCCGAACGGATGTTGCTGGAGTGTTTCCGTTTGTATCCCTGAGCGCATCCTCCGCATCTGGCGCAGGGCGGAACTGGCGCCTTGACGATATGTCGGGCCAGCTACTCGGCATCGCCCTGCATCGACGGGTGGGCACTCCTGAAGGCAGGGTGCTCGTTGCACAATCGCTCGACCCGCAGGATGCGCGTGCAATGGTCGATCGGCACCTGGAAACGCCGCGCTGCGTAGAGCTGGGGCAGCAGGTAGATATCCGCCAGGCCGGGCAGGGGGCCGAAGCAATAACCCTCGTCGCCAATCAGCGCCTCGACGGCGCCGAGCCCCTGTCCGATCCAGGTGGCGATCCAGGCCGCAACCTCCGGTTCGGCCTGCCCAAGATTCTGCCTGAGATAGGATAGCGGTGCGACGTTGTGGAGGGGATGAATATCACAGCCGATGATCGCCGCGACGGCCCGGACCTTGGCACGCATGACCGGGTCGCGCGGGAGGAGAGCCGGAGCCGGACAGATCTCCTCAAGATATTCGATGATGGCGGGCGATTGGGTCAGGATGGTGCCGTCGTCGAGTTCCAGTGCCGGCAACCGGCCTTGCGGGTTGAGCGCGCGATAGCTCGCGCCATGTTGCTCTCCGCCGTTCCGGACGAGATGAACGAAGCGCGGCGTGACCTCCAGCCCCTTGAGCGCGAGCGCAATGCGAACGCGGTATGACGAGGTGGACCGCCAATAGGTATAGAGTTTCATCCTGCCTCCCCCTCGACGCGGAACGATGACGGCCGGGCCTTGATCGAAACCAGGTGGCGCCGGCTATATACATGATGGCCAGTACATAGGCTGCCAACGCCGCTTGTCCGACCCGCAAAAGCTGGCGGTAACGGGAGACGCTATAGCTCCGAAAGCGAACCCCAGTCCGGCACATGGGCGGCGAGCTTGTCGAGCAGCTGATCGAGTTGTCTTCGTTCTGGTTTGGACAGGCAGGACAGCATCGCCGCCTCGCGAAGTTTCAACGCCGGAATGTAGCGCTGATACAGGGCTCGGCCGGGATCGGTCAGGAAGAGCCGCTGACGTCGGCTGTCGGCTTCATCGGTCAGACGTCGGATCAGCCCCTTCTTCTCCAGCGCGATGGCCGCACGGCTGACGCCCGCCTTGAGATGACCCGAGAATTCGCAGAACTCGGCAGCGGTGATGCCTTCGCGGGAATGCAGCGCCAGCAGGATCACGATCTCGGGGCGYGTCAGGCCGAATTCGGCCTCGATCCGCCGGAATGACGGCTCGCGGTAGAAGTTCAGGATGTAACCGATCCTGTAGGCCGTTGGTATCTCGGTGCCTCCGAGCATCGCGCGCAGGCCCTCTTCGCGACCCACTCCGGCCACGTCCAGGTCCGTCGCTTCCAGGTCCGTCGCTTCCAGGTCCGTCGCTTCTGAATTTCGTCTCATATGAGACTTTTTTGTTGCTGTCATGACATCGCAGTCGTAGCATTCCGGGCAATGAGAGGACTTGGCGATGCCGCCCAGTCCCGGGGGAGGATCGCATGGATATCCCGGTTCCCGCCAGCGCTCGCCCCGCCGCGACAGGCGTGTCGTTCGGGCGAGCATTCTTCGCTGCAACCGGATCGCTGCCGATCYATGTCGACCATATCGCCGCGATAGCCGGGCCCAGGCGCTTGCCCGTCGTCATGGTCCATGGCGGCTGTCACACCGGCCAGTGCTATCTCGCGACGCCGGACGGGCGCCAGGGCTGGGCGACCCGCTTCGCGGCAGCGAGGCGCGACGTTTTCGTGGTGGACTGGCCCGGCCACGGCCGCTCGCCGGCGTGCGGGAATCTGGCGACCCTGTCGACCCGCGAGATCGCGCAATCCATTCTCGCCCTTGTGGAGATGGTGGGGCCGGCCGTCCTCCTGGTCCACTCCGCCAGCGGGCCGATGGCGTGGTGGATCGCGGAGCGGGCCTCTGGCGCGGTCGCCGCCGTGATCGGCGTTGCGCCGGGCGCGCCGGCCAACATCCTCCCCGTGCTGCCCGACGACCCGGAAGCGATTGCGAAGCTCAGGGACGATGTCAGCCTGGGCTGCCCTGTGATGCTGCCCGAGGACAGGCCGGTCGTGGTCGGCGAGGCGTTCATGCGGAGCTTCTGGGCCAACGCTCCGCGCTTTCCGCGTCAGGCCTTCGAGCAGTATCGGCTCTCGATTGTCCCGGAGAGCGCGCGGCTGTTCAACGAGCGCTTCAACATCGGCGGGCGCGGCTTGCAGATCGCGGACCCGGCCGCGCTGGCTCGGACGCCGATCCTGATCGTCACCGGTGATCACGATCCACGCCATCCGCGCGCGATCGACGAGGCGACCGCCCGCTATCTGGGGGCGGAGTTCCTGTGGCTGCCGGACGAGGGCATCTCCGGCAACGGCCACATGCCGATGATCGAAGACAACAGCGACGCCATCGCGGACCGGCTGCTCCTCTGGCTGGCCGGCCGGGAACTCTGACCCCCTGTTTCAAGCGAACCGCAGCAAGCGGACCAGTCCTGGGAGGACACTCATGAAGACGCTGCTACTGGCCGGAGCCCTGACCGCATTCGCCTGCACGACCGCCGCCGAGGCGCAGGTGAGCGACGATGTCGTCAAGATCGGCGTCCTGACCGACATGGCCGGAGTGACGGCCGATATCACCGGCAAAGGCTCGGTCGTCGCGGCCGAGATGGCGGTCAAGGAGTTCGGCGGAACCGTGCTCGGCAAGCCGATCCAGATCGTCACGGCCGACCATCAGCACAAGGCGGATGTCGGCACCACGGTGGCGCGGCAGTGGTTCGACATCGACAAGGTCGATGCGATCGTCGACGTGCCGAACTCGGCGGTGGCGCTGGCGGTGCAATCGCTGGCACGGGAGAAGAAGCGCATCGTGATGTATTCGGGTGCCGGGACGACGGCGCTGACCAACGAGCAGTGCTCGCCTTACGGATTCCACTGGACCTATGACACCTATGCCGTCTCGCGCGGCACTGCGTCGGCGGTCGTCAAGGCCGGGGGCAACACCTGGTTCATGCTGGCCTCCGACTACGCCTTCGGTCATCAACTGCAGAAGGACGCGACCGACGTGGTCGAGGCCAATGGCGGCAAGGTGCTCGGCGCGGTTCGTCATCCCCTGAACAATGCCGATTTCTCCTCGTTCCTGCTCCGGGCCCAGGCCTCCGGCGCGAAGGTGATCGGCATCGCCAACGCCGGCAACGACACGGTCAATGCCATCAAGCAGGCCGGCGAGTTCGGTCTGGCCGAGCAAGGCCAGTCTCTCGCGGCATTGATCTTTTTCCTGCAGGACGTCCACAGCCTGGGGCTGAAGGCGACGCAGGGCACCTATCTGACCACGGCGTCCTACTGGGACATCGATGACGCCTCGCGCGCCTGGTCGAAGCAGTTCATGGAGCGGACCGGGATGATGCCCTCGATGCTGCATGCCGGCGTCTACGGCTCCGTCCGGCATTATCTCAAGGCCATCAAGGAGGCCGGCACCGACGATCCCGACAAGGTCGCCGCCGCGATGAAGGCGATGCCGATCAACGACGCTTTCACGAAGGGGGCGACGATCCGCGCAGATGGCCGCGTGCTGCGCGAGATGTATCTCGCCCGTGTCAAGAAGCCGGCGGATTCCAAGGGGCCGTGGGATTATTTCGAGATCGTGCGAACGATTGCGCCGGAAGAAACCGTCTGGCCGCTCTCCCAGAGCAAGTGCCCGCTGCTTCCGAAATAGCTGCGGGCGGCCCGGCGACTGAAGGTACCTCTATTGTAATTGAGACGATGCACCTGTGGGCCTTGCCAGCCGGTATCGTCCCGCTTCGGTCGTCGGGGAATGTCGGGGGCGGCGTCGAGCGAGATCGTGAGCTCGCTCAGCGCGCGCGCAACGCCCGGACCACATTTGCGGCCCGCCGCAGCGTGGTCACGGCGGCCCCAGCCGCGATGAGCCACAGGGCGACAACCATGACCTCGTTATGGCCGCGCCAAAGCGGCTCCAACAGGGACAAGACGGCCGCTGCGGTGATCACCGCCATACGGTGCTGCTTGGCCATCGGGCCCGAGAAATCGGCCGGCAGCCCGCAGGCGCGACCGAGCTCGCGCGTGTAGGCGGTCAGCACCGCGAGGGCGGCCGCCGCCCAGCCCAGGGCCGGGATCCCGGCCCCGTAGCCGGCGCCGACGAGAATGAGGATATCGGCGACGCGATCCGGGAACTCGTTCCAGAACGGTCCGTCGGGTGCCTGCTTGCCGCCTTCGATCGCCACCATTCCGTCGAAGAGGTTGCAGAGCAGCCTGAGCTGGCAGAACAGCGCAGCCGCCAGGAGCAGGGCTGCGCGCAGCCCGGCATCCGCCAGGCCCGCAAGCCAGAAGCCGGCGCCGGCAAAGGCCGCCATCACCATGCTCGCCATCGAGATCTGGTTCGGCGTGATCGCGGCCGCGCTCAGCCTGCGCGCGATCGAGCGGGCCCAGCCCGAATCCCGGCTCGCGAGCGGGCGTCGATTGTCGTCCTCTGCCACGGTTCAGGCCTTCCTGCTGCGCCAGAGCGAGACATTGTAGAGCGCCGCATAGCTGGTCGCGACGGTCCAAGGCACCGCGATCGTCCTGACGATTTCGGGCGTGCCACCAAGCGTATGGATCACGGTGAGCAGGCT
>NZ_JBFTZN010000207.1:0-10458 GCF_056406775.1 Allobosea sp. P1_A7 | reverse complement strand
CGATACCGGCCTCGGAATTCCTGCCAGCAAGCAGAAGACGGTGTTTCGCGAGTTCCAGCGGCTCGATCAAGGGGCCAGGGTCGCCCGTGGCCTCGGGCTCGGGCTTTCAATCGTCGAACGCATCTCCCGCACGCTCGACCACAAGCTCACGCTGACCTCCACGCCAGGGCGCGGGACGCGGTTCTCGGTGATGGTGCCGCGAACGGCGCCGCTCCCGGCCATGGCGACCAGCAGCACCCCGCCCCCGACGCCTGCGGGGCAATTGGCCGGTCTCAAGCTCCTGGCGATCGACAACGAACCCACGATCCTCGATGGCATGAAGCGCCTGCTCGAAGGATGGGGCTGTGCGGTCGCGACAGCGCCCGGGCTGGACGAAGCGCTTGCGCAGCTTCAGGCCCACGGCATGCCGGACGTGATCATCGCCGACTACCATCTCGACCATGGCGACGGGCTGAGCGCAATCGCGGCCTTGCGCGATCGTTCCGCCAGGCGCGTTCCCGCGATCCTGCTGACGGCCGATCGCTCGCCTCAGGTGCGGGAGGCCGCTGCGGCCTTCGACGTGCATATCCTCAACAAGCCGCTGAAGCCCGGAGCACTCCGCGCCCTGCTTGCGCAATGGCGCGCGATGCGTCTCGCCGCTGAATAGCAGGGAGACCTGCCCCACTCAGCGCTCGGCGGCGCCGGCCTGGCGCATCGCCTCCTCCGAGGCGAGAAAGGCCGCGACCTCGGCGCTCTGCRGCGGGCTCTCGGCGCTGATTCCGATATCGGCGAGAATGCKGGTCACCGGCACGTAGCTCCTGGTCGCACGATCGTAGAGGGCAGCCCGCACCAGCGCCACGGCAGCGACGATCTCCGTGCCGTCGCGCCCCCGGCTGAGAATGCGATGCTGCATCACCAGCCAGTTCTCGGTCCAGCACAGGATCCGCGTCTCCAGCGCGAAGGGGCGGAACAGGCGCAATTCACGCCTGAAACGAATCATCCCGGCATTGACCACCGGCACCCAGCCCTCACGCAGCACCGTGCGCCAGAGCCCGGTACGCAGCATCAGGTCGGTCCGCCCGAGATCCATGAGACTCCAGTAGCGGCCATTGTTCATGTGCAGGCTGGTGTCGAGATCGTGAAACCAKACGCGGAACGGCAGGACCGACATGTCGAAAGGTGGCTTCAGCCTGGATCGGAAGGGCGTGGTGACAAGAAGCCAGAGCAGGCGCAGCCAGAGGTTCATGCAGGCTCCTGTGGAGTGTCGCCGTCAGACGGCGCGCCCCGTTCCCGATGTCGCGATGATTGGCCATATCATCGTCACCGACTCGCGCCACTCTTTCGCACGTCCTGCAGCGGAACTCGCCATGCCGACACTCCATGTTTCGTCCCTCGCCCGGCTTCACGAGACGGTCGCATCGGTCGGTGCCAGCCATGTCGTGACCTTGATCAACGTCAACACGGTCGTGGAACGCCCGGCCGGCATTCTGCCCGAGCGGCATCTCTTCATCGGCATGTCGGACATCACGGCGCCGCTGGACGGGCATGTCCTGCCCGACGAGGACCATGTCCAGCGCTTCCTGAGCTTCATCCGCGACTGGGACCGGGCCGCGCCGATCGTCTTTCACTGCTGGGCGGGCATCAGCCGCTCGACCGCGGCGGCCTACATCGCGACCTGCGCCCTGCGGCCCCAGCGTGACGAGGCGGAGATTGCGCTTGCGCTGCGCAGCGCATCTGCCTCGGCCACGCCCAACGCCCGGCTCGTCTCGATCGCAGACCAGATCCTCGGACGCTCCGGTCGCATGACCACCGCGATCGAGAGCATCGGCCGGGGCGCGGACGCGTTCGAAGGCACTCCGTTCCGCATCGATCTCGATTGAGGCGGCGCCGGCCTTGCTGCATCGTGGTGGTGACATGCCCAAAGTCACACCCCCCGCCATCGAGATCGGCCTCGCGGCAGCGATCGTCGCCTTCACCGGCAACCAGCCGCATATCCTGACGGCGCAGGTTCACGACGGAGACGCCACGCCGGGGCTCCCCTACGGCCCGTTCGACCCGCTGGCGCATCGCACCTTCGAAATCGGCCTGCGCTCCTGGGTTGCGGACCAGACCGAACTGTCGCTCGGCTATGTCGAACAGCTCTACACGTTCGGGGATCGCGGGCGGCAGGCGGAGATCCGCGACACCGGCCCCCATGTCGTCTCGGTCGGCTATCTCGCGTTGACGCGCGCGCCATCCCTTCCGGAGCAGGTCGCATTCCAGCCCTGGTATGGCTTCTTTCCCTGGGAGGACTGGCGCGCCGGCCGCCCGGCCGTACTCGACACGACCATCCTGCCCCAGCTCGACGATTGGGCGCAGGACAAGGCGGCCGAACGCGCGGAGCAGGAGAGGCGCGCCCTGTCGCGCCAACAGCGCATCGCAAGTTGCTTCGGACTCGGTGGCGTGCCCTGGGACGAGGAGAAGACGCTCGAGCGCTACGAACTGCTCTACGATGCCGGGCTCGCCTATGAGGCGCTGCGCGACCGGCGCCCCGATGCACTGCCGCGCTCCCCCAGTCCCCTGCTGGGCCGGCCGATGCGCTTCGACCATCGCCGCATCCTCGCGACCGCGATCGGCCGGCTGCGCGCCAAGCTCAAATACCGCCCGGTCGTATTCGAGCTGATGCCGGACGCCTTCACCCTTACCGCGCTGCAGAACACGGTCGAGGCGATCTCGGGCCGGCACCTGCACAAGCAGAACTTTCGGCGGCTGGTCGAAAGCGCAGCGCTGGTGGAGCCGACTGGCACGATGACCCGCACCGCCGGGCGCCCCGCCGCGCTCTTCCGCTATCGCCGAGAAGTCATTGCCGAGAGGCCGGCTCCGGGCCTGCGCGTCGGCGGGCGCAACCTCGGAGGGGAGCGGTAGTTTTGTGCGGGATGCGAAGGGAGTTGTCGTGCATATCAGCGCGACAGCCGAGAAACTGAGCAGAAAATTGCTTGCTTCTTACGAAATTTGCGACAATGCATCGCCCTCAAGAGGGGCCAAAGCCATGACGATCGAACTCGATTCCCGCGACCGGACCATTCTGCGCATCCTGCAGACCGATGGGCGGATCACCAATTCGGACCTCGCCGAAAGGGTTCACCTCTCCCCGTCCGCCTGTCTGCGCCGCGTCCGGCAATTGGAAGAAAGCGGGCTGATCCGCGGGTATGCGATGATGCTCGACGACAAGATCGCCGGCTTCCCCGGCACGGCCTTCGTCTTCGTTACGCTGGACCAGCAGGGGCGTGCCTCGCTTGAAGGGTTCGAGCAGGCGGTGCAGAATCTGCCCGAAATCCTGGAATGCCATCTGCTGGCTGGCGCGCACGACTATCTGATGCGGGTCATCTATCGCGACAGCGCTGATTTCGAGCGCATCCACACCGACATCATTACCCAGCTGCCGGGCGTCACGCGTGTGCAATCGACGCTGACGCTGCGCACGATCAAGAAGACCTCCGCATTGCCGGTCTGATGCAGGGTTGCAGCGAACAGGGCCAGAGCCGATAAGAGTGGCCCAACGGGAATCGCCGATCTTGACCGACGCCAAAACCAATTCCGATATCGCCGCCCTGCCCTTCGAAGAGGCGCTGAAGCAGCTCGAGAGCATCGTTGCCCGGCTCGAGCGCGGTGACGTGCCACTCGAGGAATCGATCGACATCTACACCCGCGGTGAAGCGCTCAAGGCACGCTGCGACGCCCTGCTGAGGCAGGCCGAGGCCCGTATCGAAAAGATCACGCTCGGCGCCGACGGCAAACCGGCCGGCACGACGCCGCTGGACGTCGACAAGTAAGCCGGCGCGGCCCACGGGCTAGAGCATCGGCCCGAAAAGTGGATTGCGGTTTTCGGGGCAAAGCCGATGCAAAGACAAAGAGTTAGATCATCGGACTGGATACGATATCCGGTCCGATGATTTAGGCGGAGAGCAGCGCCTCGATAAGCCCCGCCACATGCTGCACCGCCGGATCGCGGTCACTGCGCCTGTGCCAGGCGACATGGAGCGGAAAACCCGGCACCGGAATCGGCGGCTCCCGCACCGCATAGTGCTCGCCGCTATCCCGAGGGAGCGTCTGGCTCGGCAGCAGCGCGATCAGGTTGGAATCGAGCAGCAGCGGCGGAACGATCAGGAAGCTCGGCACGACCATGCCGACATGGCGCTTCCTGCCGAGGACCGAGAGCGCTTCGTCAAGCGCGCCGAAGGTTTCGCCGCGGCCCGAAACCAGAACATGCGGATAGGCGAGCCAGCGATCCAGATCGAAGGCTTGCGCCGCCGGGTGCTCCTTCCGCATCGCCACGACGTAATCGCTGCGGCCTTGCCTGGCAGGAACCCTTCCTGATCTACGAGACACGCAAGGCCGACACTGAGGCGCTGTAGCTCGCCGGAGAGCACTATGCCGGCCGGATCAGCCGCCTTCCGCGGCCCGTCCCGGAACCAGTGCGGGAACCGATCCAGGCCCTGCACGCCGCCAATGCCGCCCCCCTGCTGCTGGCCGGAACCAGCCTCGCGAGGACGACAGGTTAGCTGCGACCTGCACGGGCTTGGATATGGCAGAGCTGCCGCGCGCCGGAAGCCGGGCGCGGCACGCCCGCAGGCTTAGTCTGCCTGTTCCGAGCGGCTGGACGCCTTCAGGATCGCAGCTCCCAAGGCGGATTTCAGGACGGCCCCCACCATGAACGGGACGACGCCAAGGAGCACCGCGCGCTCGACGCCAATCAGGGTTGCAAGCCACGCCGCGCCGATCACCAGGCAGAGCGCATTGCCGAGCAGCATCGCGGCGAAGGACCGCATGAGCCTGCTCCCGCCCCAGCCGCGCTCGGCAAGCCAGCCAACCATGGCGGCCACGATCGGGAAGGAGAAGAGATAGCCGCCCGTCGGGCCCATGAAATGCGGCAGGCCGGACGCGCCGCCGGCGAGAACCGGCAGCCCGAGCGCCGCCTCGAACAGCCAGGCGAGGACAGTGACGGCGCCAAGACGCCAGCCATAGAATGCGCCGATCAGCGTCACCGCCAGCGTCTGCATGGTGATCGGCACCGGAACCATCGGCACGCTGATTTGCGAGGCCAGAGCCAGGAGCAGGGTTCCGAACAGCACGGCGCCCGCCTGCACGAGGACAGGGCGGCTGCTCAGGCGCAGCTGACCGCCCGCCAGCTGCGTCGGAACATAGGTCATTTCGTTCATTGCGATCTCCATCTGTGATCGGATACATATTATCTATAATTTATGCACCTGATCTATGACGGACTCCACATTGCGACATAGAATGCAAGCCCCTCCCACCATGCAGCTGTCACCCGACGATCGAAAAGGCCTCGCGCGTGCCACCGGAGGAGGTGCGAACCGGCTTGGTCCCAATCCACTGGACATGCCGCGCAAGCGTCGCCGCCGCGGCCTCGATTTGTCCTTCGCGCAACGCGGAGAGGATAGCACGGTGGTCGTGATCGGTGCGCGACTCCCATTCCGAACGCCAGGCAGCGAACAGGAACCGGGCGCTGGTCGCATGCAGATCATCGATCGCAGCCAGCAAGCGGGGCATGGCGCAGGGAGCGAGGATCAGCTTGTGAAAGCGCCGATTCGCATCCTCCCACGACCTCACATCCTGCGACTTGTCGCCGGCGCGCGTCGCTTCTTCGGCCTGCTCGAGGATCGCCCGGGTCAGATGTGGCGCGGCATGGCGCAGCGCCAACACCTCCAGCGCCGCCCGCATTTCCGCGACCTCGCGGACCTCCCGCAGATCGAAAGCGGCAACCCGCACGCCCCGGCGCGGCTCGCTGACGGCCAGACCCTGCGCTTCCAGCCTCTGAAAGGCCTCGCGCACCGGCACATGGCTGGCGCCGAACTCGGCCGCGACATGGTCCTGGCGCAAGCGGGCTCCGGGCTCGATCGCTCCAGAAATGATCCGGTCGGCCAGAGCGCGGCTGATCCGGATGGCGAGCGTGTCTTTCTGTTCGCTGGTCATTTTTTATAGATAATTTTGTTGTGATCTCCTGTCGAGCGCTTCGGATTCCCGGCGCATATCGATGCCGCTTGCCCCGTCGCGGCGTTGCGGCCAGACTCACCGTCAGATCCTGGGAGATCCCTCATGTCGCATCAGCCCGCCGATGACCCGATCCTGGGTGATGCCCGCTCCTGCCAGGCGATCGAGCAGGTCATCGTGCCGCGTGCTCATGACCTCGGCGGCTTTTCGGTCAGGCGCGCCCTGCCCTCGATCGGCCGGAAGATGGTCGGACCGTTCATTTTCTTCGACCAGATGGGCCCGGCCGAATTCCTGCTCGGCGAGGGTATCGATGTGCGCCCGCACCCGCATATCGGTCTGGCGACCGTGACCTATCTCTTCGACGGCGAGATCATGCATCGCGACTCGCTCGGCACGGCGCTGCCCATTCGCCCCGGTGCGGTCAACCTGATGACAGCGGGACGCGGCATCGTTCACTCCGAACGCACGGCGCCAGAAGAGCGTCTCAAGGCGCCGAAGCTCTATGGCATCCAGACCTGGCTCGCCTTGCCGAAGAGCCATGAGGAAGTCGCGCCGGAATTCATCCATCACGCCGCGCCCGAACTGCCGCGCATCGTCGAAGGCGGCAAGCGCATCAGCCTGATCATGGGCTCGGCCTACGGCCAGACCTCGCCGGTGAAATTCCCCTGGGACACGCTCTATGCCGAGGCGGTGCTGGCACCCGGCGCCATCCTGCCGCTCGACCCCGATTACGAAGAGCGCGCGGWCTATATCGTCTCCGGCAAGATCGACATTGCCGGAGAGGAGTTCGGCGCCGGGCAATTGCTCGTCTTCAAGCCGGGCGACCGCATCTCGATCCTCGCGATCGACCAGAGCCGGCTGATGCTGGTCGGCGGCGAACCGATGGATGGCCCGCGCCATATCTGGTGGAATTTCGTCTCCTCCTCGAAGGAGCGCATCGACCAGGCGAAGGAGGAATGGAAAGCCGGCCGCTTCGACACCGTTCCCGGCGACGAAGCCGAGTTCATTCCCTTGCCGGAGAGCTGAGGGCAGTCCCGCGCAGCTCAGGGCTGCACGCTTGCTGGCCTGAGCCTGCGGGCCGTGCGTGTCCAGATCCGTGGGAAACGATGAACCTGCGGGTCGTCGGACACACAGCCATTCGAAGCCTGCCCATTATCCGGCCTGCAACCCTGACCGCAACTCGGCCGAAGAGAGTTCGCCCGAAGGAATCGCCCTCAACGCCGGCATGCGGGAGGCCAGGATCGCGGCGACCGAGAGCGCGAAGAGGATGACGGGGAGCCAGATCGCCAGCTCAAGCCCGAGCCACTCGCCAGCAAGCCCCCCCGCAATCGCGCCTAACGGACGCATGCCATACATCGCCGTCGTCAGCGTGGCACTGACGCGACCGAGCAAAGCCGGCGGAGTCACCGCCTGGCGCAGACTGGTCTGAATGATGCCCCAGAGAATCGGTCCGAAGCCGAAGAGGAAGAAGGCGAGCGCCAGCGCCGCAAGGCCGAGCGTCGCCGGAGCGATGGCCAGCAGCAGCGCGCCGAGGAGCGATGAAGCTGGGCCGAACACGAGAAGCAGCCCGGTTGGCAGGCGCGCGATCAGCGCGGCGCCGAAGAACGCGCCAAGGATCAGGCCGGCACCATAGACCGACGAGGAGAGACCGATCGTCTCCGGGGCGAGCAGTAGAATGCGCGCGGCATAGGGTGCGAACAGCGCCATGAAGGCGAAGAAGGCAAGGTTCCAGGCGATGGCGCAGAGCGCGATCGGCCTGAGATAGGGATGTTGCAGGACGAAGGCGCCGCCTTCCGCAATGGCCCGGTGCAACGGCTGGCGTGCGGCTGTCACCGGCCGCTCAGACGGCAGGCGCATGGCAAGAGCCAGGACCACGATTCCACATAGGGCACACAGCGCCAGCCCGAGCGCGCCGATGCCTCTTGCGACAGCCCAGCCGGCGAGCAGCGGCGCGGCCAGGCTCAGCACCGCACGGCCGAGTTCCATCCGACCATTGGCACGCGGCAGATCCCTAACCGCCACCATGCGCGGCAAGAGCACGAAAATGGACAATGCGATGACAACCGGGCCGGTCGCGGCAATGAAGGCCGAGAGGGCCAACGCCCAGTTCGTATGCCCTGAGATGAGCAGCGCCGCGCCGATCAGCGAGCCCGACAGCAACAACCCGCCTCCGGCGAGAATCAGTGAGCGGGGAGCAACCCGGTCCGCCCACACCCCCGCAGGCAGCGAGACGACGAGCCATGCCGCCGACTGAGCCGCGACAAGCAGGCCGACAAGCCGACTGCTGGCGCCCGCCTCCGTCACTGCGAGCGTGATAGTGTCGAGCGCCAGCTTGTCGGCGAACTGCGCGACGATGCCGGCCAGGAGCAGGCCGAGGGGAAGGTGCGACGACATGGCGGGTTTCCGTCTTTGCGAGGTAGCCGCCAGCGTCCCACGCCGAGGACATCAGCCCCACCCGTTTCCTGTCTTCCGGCGCTGTGACGACCCGCCGGTTTGCCAGCGCCGCTCGCAGGCTTTATTCGAAGTCGATCACCTCGAAGGAACGTGTCGCTCAACCGTGCCCCGCCCTGCCACTCCACTTCTCGATCAAGTGTCCGATCCCGCCGCATTGCGTCGCCTGGACGATGTCCAGTTGCGTCAGCTCGCCGACGAACTTCGCGCCGAGACCATCGATGCGGTCTCGGTCACCGGCGGCCATCTCGGCGCTGGCCTCGGCGTGGTCGAGCTCACCGTCGCCCTGCACCACGTCTTCGACACCCCGGATGACCGCCTGATCTGGGATGTCGGACATCAGGCCTATCCGCACAAGATCCTGACCGGCCGGCGCGACCGCATCCGGACCTTGCGCCAACCCGGAGGCCTCTCCGGCTTCACCAGGCGTAGCGAGAGCGAGTACGACCCCTTCGGCGCCGCTCATTCCTCGACCTCGATCTCGGCCGGGCTCGGCATGGCGGTCGCGCGCGATCTCGCCGGCAAGCCCAACAATGTCATCGCGGTGATCGGCGATGGAGCGATGTCGGCGGGCATGGCCTATGAGGCGATGAACAATGCCGGAGCGCTCGGCTCCAGGCTGATCGTCATTCTCAACGACAACGACATGTCGATCGCGCCGCCGGTGGGCGCGATGTCAGCCTATCTCGCGCGGCTGGTCTCTGGACGCACCTATCGCTCGCTCCGCGAGGTGGCAAAATATCTGGCGGAGAAGCTGCCCCGCTTCTTCCACGAGAAGGCCAGGCGCACCGAGGAGTTCGCGCGCGGCTTCTGGACCGGTGGAACGCTGTTCGAGGAGCTCGGCTTTTATTATGTCGGGCCGATCGACGGTCACAATCTCGACCACCTGCTTCCGGTGCTGCGCAATGTCCGCGATGCGCAGAGCGGGCCGATCCTCGTCCATGTCGTGACGCAGAAAGGCAAGGGCTATGCCCCTGCCGAGGCGAGCGCCGACAAGCACCACGCCGTGGTGAAGTTCGATCCCGTCACCGGGCAACAGGCCAAGGCTCCTGCGAATGCTCCGAGCTATACCAAGGTCTTCGCCAATGCGCTGATCAAGGCGGCGCGCGAGGACGAGAAGATCGTTGCCGTCACCGCCGCCATGCCCTCGGGCACCGGTCTCGATGCATTCGGCAAGGAATTTCCGGGCCGGACCTTCGATGTCGGCATTGCCGAGCAGCATGCGGTGACCTTTGCGGCCGGCCTGGCAAGCGAGGGCTACAAGCCGTTCTGTGCGATCTACTCGACCTTCCTGCAGCGCGCCTATGATCAGGTCGTGCATGATGTCGCCATCCAGAAGCTACCGGTGCGCTTCGCGCTCGACCGGGCCGGCCTTGTTGGCGCCGATGGCGCGACCCATGCCGGGGCCTTCGATGTGGCCTATCTCGCCTGCCTGCCCGACATGGTGGTGATGGCCGCAGCCGACGAGGCGGAACTGACCCATATGGTTGCGACCGCCGCCGCCTATGATTCCGGGCCGATCGCCTTCCGCTATCCGCGCGGCGAAGGCGTCGGCGTGGAGATGCCGCAAACCGGCATTCCGCTCGAGATCGGTAAGGGCCGGATCGTCCGCGAAGGTTCGCGCGTGGCCATTCTGTCGCTGGGCACACGGCTTGCGGAGAGCCTTGCGGCCGCCGAGTTGCTCGCTCAGCGCGGCCTCTCGACCACGGTCGCCGACGCACGCTTCGCCAAGCCGCTGGACGAGGCGCTGATCCTGCGGCTCGCCCGCGAGCACGAGATCCTGATCACCGTCGAGGAAGGCTCGGTTGGCGGCTTCGGCAGCCATGTCCTTCACCTGCTGGCGAGAACCGGAATGCTCGACGGCGGGTTGAAGGTGCGAACGCTGACATTGCCCGATCTTTATCAGGACCAGGACAAGCCGGATGTGATGTACGCGCTGGCCGGGCTCGACGCCGCAGGCATCGTGCGCAGCGTCGAGCAGGCGCTGGGCACGCCGGACGCCGTGCGCCGCGCCTGAGCGCGGGCGGCTGAAAT
>NZ_JBFTZN010000206.1:0-12021 GCF_056406775.1 Allobosea sp. P1_A7 | reverse complement strand
CCAGAACACCGATCAGCGAGGCGATCGACATGGCTCCAAGCCCGACGGCAAGTGCCGTCGGCGCGCCGTAGATCACACGGCTGGCGACATCATAGCCCATGCGGTCCGTCCCCAGCGGGTGGACCCAGCTCGGCGGCGCCTTTGCACCGGGGTCGATCATCGGGCTCTGGTCCTGCGGATCGAAGGGCGCAATGAATGGCCCGATGACGGCGGTCGCGACGACGAGGAGGACCAGGATGAGTCCGAGCATGCCGGTGCGGCTACGGGCGAAGCGCTGCCAGCCCTGCCGCCAGATGCCCTTGACCGGACGGCGGGCCGGCCTTGCGGAAGACGGCGGATGAGCCGTGATCGTCTGATCGCTCACATGCTCACTCCAGGCTGATGCGGGGGTCGATGAAGACGTAGATGACGTCCGTCAGCAGGGTGGTGCAGATCAGCATGAAGGCGATGACCGCGCTCGCCCCCATGATGACGGGATAGTCGAGCTGATGGATCGCGGAGATGTAGAGATATCCGAGCCCCGGCCAGGTGAAGACGGATTCGGTTACCGGCGCCGTGCCCAGCATCAGGCCAATCAGGAGGCCCAAATAGGTCAGCATCGGGATGAAGGCGGCGCGCAGTGCGTGCACATAGATGACGCGCCGCTCGGGGATGCCACTCGCGCGCATCGCCGCGATGAAGTCGCTCTTCAGCACATCGACCATATTCGAGCGCATCAGGAGCGTCAGCGTCGCGGTGTTGAAGAAGGTCAACATCGCGACCGGCAGGACCATGTGCCAGAGCGCATCGAGCGTCGGGCTGCCCCAGAGAGGATTGCGGGTCGAATAGGCGCCGTAGCTCGGCAGCCAGTCCAGGCTGTACGAGAAGATGAAGATCAACAGGATGCCAAGGAAGAAGGCTGGCAGCGACTGCCCCAGCAGCGCCGTGGCCATCACCGCGAAATCGGAGCGCGAGTGTTGTCGGCGCGCCGCCGTGACACCGAACAGGATCGCGACCGCAAGGGCGATCAGGATCGCGGGAAGCTGAATCTTGAGGGTCTGCCAACCCCAGGTCAGGATGAGCGAGCCGACAGGCTGGTTGTAGACGATGCTGGTGCCGAAATCGAGTTGGACGATCCGGCTCAGCCAGAGCAGGTAGCGCGTCATCGGCGGATGATCGAGCCCGTAATAGGCCTTCATCCGATCGATCACCTCGCCGGTCATGCCGGGTGTTTCCGCCATCATCAATTCGATCGGGTTGCCGATCGAATTGACCAGAAAGAAGATCGCCGCACTGACGCCCAGCATCAGCAGGGCTGCAAAGATCATTCTTCTCGTCAGGAAGACGAAAATCCGCATCGGCGAATATTTCTCCAAGTCAACGGGACAGCAGATCTCATTCTCTCCACAGCGTTGTTAGGCGCGAATGGAACTGGCGGTTTCTGTTTGATCTACGTCAATGACAAGGAGCGTATGGGCCGAAAAATAGGCCGTCAAAGAATATGTTTTTGCTAGTTCATTCCTTCAGGTTATGAGTTAGGCCTTCGACCGGCCCAGCCTCCAAGCGGTGCTTAAGCTTCGGCCCGATAGCCAAGCCGCTCGAATTCGTCCTCGAGATCGCGGGTCAAGGCCTCGGCAAGGGAGGAGCTGCTCAGGCTGAGGGGCCGCAGGTGCCAGACGGGGAAGGAGATCTCCGGCAGAAAGGGCTTCACGACGAGGCCGCGGCCGCGAAAGGCCAGCGCATTGATCTCGTCGACGATGGCGACACCCGCCCCGTTCGCGACCAGAGCACAGGTCAAATGCGCCATCGGCGCCTCGATCATGATCCGCAACCGCACGCCGGCAGCATCAAAAGCCTTCTCGATGATCGTGCTGCGCTCGATCGCGCCGATCGAGACATAATCCTCTCCGTCGAAATCCTCAGGCCGCACGTCGCTGCGCCCCGCGAGCTTATGCTGTTCCGGAACGATGCAGACGCCAGGTATGCGCGCCATGACGCGGCACGCCACATTGGGATGCGGCGTCGACGTATTGGTTATGCCGAGATCGATCTGCCCGGCAATGGCCCATTCGATCACGCGCTCGGAACTGCGCGAGTGCAGCGATATCGTCGTATTCTCGTGTTTGCGGCGGAAACGCGCGATCAGCGGCGGCATCAGCGTGCCGGCCAGCGCCGGTTTCACGCCCAGATTGAGGCGGCCGAAGCGCATCTGACTGATGTCCTTCGACATCCGTTCAAGCCGCTCGATGCTTTCCCAGGTCCGCTGGACCTCCGCGAAGAACAGTTCGCCGTCGCGCGTCGGCTTGAGCCGTCCCTTGGTGCGCTGGAACAGGGTGATCCCCGTCGACCTCTCGAGCTGGAAGAGCATCTTGCTCGCCGCTGGCTGCGAGATGGCCATGATCTCGCCCGCCTGCGTGAGCGTTCCGAACTTCATGATGTGACGGAAAAGCTCGACATGCCTGAGATTCATCAATGCCCCGCTCCTTGCTCGTGATTGAGAAACCCGAGATCACCGTGCGTCCGCGCACCCTGTCGATTCCAAACTGCGACCCTTGCCCGGCCCATGCAGAGCCGAAACCCGGCTCAGCCGATCGTCGGGCACGACAAAGCGTGAAGGATGCAGCCGTCAGTCATCCCCGCCATCGTCCCCTCGAAAGGGCGACGGCGGCAACAGGCTGGCACTGAACGCCTCCACCAATTTGCTGGTGGGGCGACCGCGCTGGCGGAACAGATAGATCGGCACGCGTATCCTCGGGCTGAAGGCACGAAACACAAGCCCCTTCCCGGCCTGGGTGCGGGCGGCCTCGCTGTCGACGATGCCCACGCCACATCCTGCGGCGACGAGGGTGCAAACCGTGACGCCCAGGCTTGCATCGATCATCGAGCGGTATCGCACGCTCGCGCCATCGAGCGCCTGGGATAGCCGGCGCCGGAATTCGTCATCCAATCCGAGCCCGACAATGGCCTCGTCGGCGAGGTCTTCCGCCCTGATTTCCGACCTGCTCGTCAATCGATGCCTTTCCGGCAAGGCGATGACGCCTTCGAGGTCGAACAGCTTGCGGCGCGACAGATTGTATTCCTCGCTTCGCAGCTGGGCGATGCCGAGATCGATCTCGCCAGTACCGACAAGCCGGGCAGCGTCGGTGGAATTGCTGGATTGCAGCGAGATGGTGACATCCGGATRGGCTGCGGAAAACCGCGCAACCATGGCCGGGAGCCAGGCGAGCCCCAGCGCTGGAATCGTGCTGACCACGATGCGGCCCTGCTTGCGGTCGCGCAGACTAGCGGCGAAGCGCGCCAGATTCTGCATACCGAAATAGGTGCGCTCGACTTCCGTGTAGAGCGCCCGCGCTTCTTCCGTTGCAGCGATCCCCTTCGTGGTTCGCGAGAAGAGCCGCAACCCGAGTTCGTCTTCGAGCAGTTTCAGCGCCTTGCTGACCGCCGGCTGCGAGATCCGCAGCATGGTCGCCGCCTCCGTGATGGAGCCGGAGTCCATGATCGCCTTGAAAACCTCCACCTGCCGATAATTCATGCGGCCTCGCCATAACCTCAGTTCATATACATCGCATAATTATGAATTTGAGGCAGATCAATGCGTGTGGTTCTCTAAAGGCCGTCGCTGACTTTGCTGCGCCCGATCCAATCGCGGCGCGAAAGCGACCAAGGAAGCAAAAACAGCAATCCCTCCATAGCGTTAGGCGGGGCATTCGCCCGGCTGCGCCGTCATGGAACGATATCTTTGCGAGCTTGGGGAACAGTCGAACATGCGCAACCTTCGTCGATCCTGCTACGTCGCCGCCCTCTCCGCCGGCGTGTCGATCATGGCCCTCCAGGTGCAGGCGCAGCCGGCCGGCATCCTTCGCATCGCGGTCGGTGCGGACCCGGCTACCTTCGATCCCGCCTTCAATGATCTTCCGGTCGGGAATGCGGTTGATCTGGCCGTCATGGAGGGCCTCTTCCGGCTCGATCCGCAGAACAACGTCCAGAAGAATCTTGCGACAGACCATGCCTTCTCGCCCGATGGGAAGGTCTTCACGGTGAAGATCCGGACAGGCAGGAAATTCAGCAACGGCGACCCGCTGAACGCCGAGGCCGTTGCGGCAAGCTTCAACCGCATGCTCGACGAGAAGACCGGCTCGATCTATCGCGGCCTCTATGCCTCGCTCGGGACGATCAAAGCGGTAGGCGAGGATACCGTCGAGTTCCACCTCGCTGAGCCGAACGGGCATATCCTGATGCTGCTGTCCAACACGGCCGCCAGCATCGTCAACGTCAAGGCGCTGCAGGCCATGGGCGCAGAATATGGCCGAAAGCCCATCGGCTCCGGCCCTTACATGGTCGAGAAATTCATCGGTGGCGAAGGCTTCAGGCTCGTCCCCAACCCTTCCTATTCCGGCGACTATCCGGCGACGCTCAAGGCCATCGACTTCACTGTCGTTCCCGAAGACGGCTCCCGCATGGCGCTTCTGGAAACCGGGAGCGTCGATGTCGTCGAACGCGTACCACCTGAATCCATGCCGGCGATCAATGCCTTGAAGGACGCCAAGGTCATCAACCCACCCAGCATGTTCTCCATCAACATGGAGATGGTGCTGCGCGGGCCGCTCGCCGACCCGCGCGTGCGCAAGGCCTTGAACCTCGCGATCGATCGTGAAGGCATCACCAAGGGAATTCTTGGCGGACTGGGCACACCATCCGTCGGCATGGTCGGCCCAGGCACTCAGGACGAACTGCGCAAGACCTTCCCGCCGATCGCCTTCGACCCTGAAGGCGCCAAGAAACTGCTCGCCGAGGCCGGCTACAAGCCGGGCCAGCTCACGCTCAGCTTCACCTGCCCTACCGGTCGCTACATCAAGGATTCGCAGGTCTGCCAGGCCCTCGCCGGCTCATTCGAGGATATCGGGATCAAGGCGACTCCCATCGTTGTCGACCGCGGCACCTGGACCAAGGTCGTCGGCATGGAGCCGGCCCAGCGCACCGACAACATGGGCATGGTCGGCCGCGCCACCGCGGGCATGGACTATACGCTCTACCGCCTGTTCTTCACCGGCGTCGGCGCGAACCGAACCGGCTACACAAATCCGCGCGTCGATGCATTGCTGAAGGAGGGACGCATGGCGACCGACCCGGTAAAGCAGAAGGAGATCTATGGCGAGATCCAGAACATTGTCTGGAGCGACCAGCCCTTCCTCTTCCTCTGGTACCAGACCCAGGCGCTGGGCGTAGCCAACCGCGTTCAGGGTCTGGCGATCCAGCCGAACGAGACGCTGGTCTTCGACAAGGTCACGCTGAAGTGAGGCTTGCATAGCGGAGAAGCGGCAATGTTCGTTCTCAAACGCCTGGGCAGCGCGCTGCCGACGCTCTTTGCGGTTTCCCTGCTCGTCTTCCTCTTCGTCGACCTGATACCGGGCGATCCGGCCCAGATCCTCGCCGGGCCGACCGCCTCGAACGAAGAGATCGAGAGCATCCGCAAATTCCTCGGCCTGAACGAGCCGCTTCTCACGCGGTACGGCCAGTTTCTGCGCGGCATCTGGGATCCATCCGCTGCGACGTCCTTCCGAACGCACCGCCCCGTCGTCGTCGAGCTCTCGGAGCGGCTGCCGAATACGTTGATCGTCTCGATCGGCGGGCTCGCACTCGGTCTTGTCGTCGGCACGATTGCCGGCATCGTCTGCGCCATGCGGCCGGGCGGGCTCGCCGATGCTGCGATCACGGTGCTCACGCTCGCCGGCATCTCGATGCCGATCTATTGGCTGGGCCTGCTTTGCATCTGGCTCTTCGCGGTCAATCTCGGCTGGCTGCCCGCGGCCGGCGCCTCGACGCCTGCCCATTTCGTCCTCCCGATCCTCGTCATCGCGACGCGCCCGGCAGCGATGTTCAGCCGCCTCGTCGCCACGAGCCTGCTGGAATCGATGGGCAAGGACTATCTCGATACCGCCCGGGCCAAGGGGCTCAGCGAGACCCGCGTCGTCCTGTTCCATGCGCTGCGCAATTCGCTGATCGCTGCGGTCAGCGTCGCCGGCGTACAGTTTGGCGGCATGCTGGGCGGCTCGGTCGTCACCGAAACCGTGTTTGGCATTCCAGGCGTCGGTCGCCTGCTCGTCGATGCGGTCTCCCGCGCCGACTATCCGGTGATCCAGTATGCCATCCTGATGTTCGCGTTCTTCTTCGTGATCATCAATCTCGTCACCGACCTGCTGACCCAGTGGCTCGACCCCCGCACGCGCGAGCAGGAGCGGGCGACATGAGCATCATGCCGAACGTGCTCTCCGCACCTGAAAGAGCGGCACCCCTTGACGCCTTTGCACCGCAGTCGCGCTGGCTGCTGCTGCGACGCATCCTTTCACAGCCGAAAGGCGTCGTAGGCCTGACGCTTGTCACGCTCTACCTGCTGCTCGCGATCTTCGGGCCTATGCTGGCGCCTCAGGATGCCTTTCGCCAGAACTTCGCCCAGACCCTGCGGCCACCTTCCGCCGCGCATTGGTTCGGCACCGACCAGCTCGGCCGCGATGTTTTCAGCCGCGTCCTGGTCGGCGCCCGTGCGACGCTGGGCATCGGAGTAGGCGGCGTCGCCGTGGCCTTTCTGGTCGGCGTGCCGCTCGGCGTCCTCGCCGCCTGGCGGAGGGGCTGGATCGAAGCCGCGGTGATGCGCGCCATCGATGTCATGCTGAGCTTCCCCGATATCGTCTTTGCGCTGGCGGTCGTCGCGATCCTCGGCGCCAATATGCAGAACGTCATCATCGCGGTCGGCATCGTTGCGATCCCGGTCTTTGCGCGCACGGCAAGGGCGGTGACACTCAGCATCCTCGCCGAGCCCTATATCGAAGGCTCGATCGCGCTGGGCGCCAATCCGGTGCGGGTGATCCTCCGCCATGTGCTGCCGAACATCTCCGGCACGCTTCTGACGCTGTCGACCTTGCTGTTCGCTTCGACCCTGCTCTCCGCCTCGGGCCTCGGCTTCCTCGGACTCGGCACCCAGCCGCCCTTCCCCGAATGGGGAACGATGCTGGGGGAGAGCCGCTCCTATATTCGCAGCCATCCCTATCTCGCGACGTTCCCTGGGCTCTTCCTCGCCGTCTCGGCGCTAGCCTTCAATTTGCTCGGAGACGCTCTGCGTACGATTTACGATCCGACGAGCCGGCGTGTCGCCCGCAGGCCTCCGATTCTTAGCCTGTTGCGGCGCCGCCCTCCGCCAGCCGAAGCGCAGCAGCAATCCGCGGAGAAAGCGACCGACCTGGCCGTTTCAGTTCGTGGTTTGCGCATCGCCTACCGCACGGGCGAGGGCCTTCTCGAGGTTGTGCGCGGTGTCGATCTCGCGATCAAGCCGGGCCGGACTCTGGCGGTGGTCGGTGAATCCGGCTCCGGCAAGTCGACGCTGCTGAGGGCAGTCGGCACCTTGGTCAATCCGCAGGAAGTTGCGATTACGGCAGGCGCTATCCGCATCGGGGGCGAGCCGGCATTGGGCCTCGGCCCCGCCGCCCTGCGCGATCTGCGACGCCGCAAGGTCGGCATTGTGTTCCAGGATGCGGCAAGCGCATTGAACCCCGTGCTCACCATTGGCAACCAGCTCGCCGAGGCGGTCACGGCCGGCTCCCGGCTCGACTCGGAGACCGTGCGGCAGCGCTGCATTGCACTGCTGCGCGACGTGAATATCGCCGATCCCGAGCGCCGGCTCGACACGTACCCGCACCAGTTCTCCGGCGGCATGAAGCAGCGCATCGTCATCGCCATCGCCCTTGCTCAGAACCCCGAAGTGCTGCTCGCCGACGAGCCGACCAGTGCGCTCGACGTCACGATCCAGCAGCAGATCCTCGTCCTGCTGACCGAGATCCAGAAGAAGCGTGGCATGGCCATTCTGCTCGTGACCCACGATCTCAACCTGGTCGCGCGCTTCGCCGACGACGTTGCGGTGATGTATGCGGGCCGGCTCGTCGAAAGCGGCGATGTTGCGAGCGTGCTGGAGCGACCGCTCCATCCGTATACTCAGGCACTGCGCGCGTCGGCGCCGGGTGGCAGCGAAGGCCGAGGCCGGCATCTGCGGACCATCGCTGGCGAGCCGCCGCTGATCGGTCGCCTGCCATCGGGCTGCTCATTCCGTCCCCGCTGCCAGCGCAGCGCCAACCGGGCGGAATGCGCCTCAAGCGAGCCTGGTCTCCGGGCCGTCGCCGGCCGCGACGTGGCCTGCGTCTTTGCCGAGGAGGCAACGCGATGAACGCGCCCTTCCCACTCCCACCTCGCGTCCCCGGAACCGACACCGACGACATCGTTATAGTCGCGGATGTCAGCCGGCATTTCGGTGGCAGGCGGCGCTTTCTGAGCGGTGTGGCGGCGCCTGTGGTACGGGCCGTCGACAGGGTTTCATTCCGCGTCCAGCGCGGAACCTGCTTCGCCATCGTGGGAGAATCCGGCTCCGGCAAGAGCTCGCTGGCACGGCTCGTCGTCGGGCTGCTGCGACCGACCGAGGGCGAGGTCACGATCGATGGCGTGCCGCTCTCGACGCTAGATTCAGCCGGCCTGCGCACGATGCGCCGCAAGGTTCAGCTCGTCCTGCAGGATCCGAGGGCCTCGCTTGATCCGCGGATGACCGTGTTCGATACGCTCTGTGAAGCGCTAACCGTGCACGGGCTCCATCGCGAACGCACAGCCAAGCTCGACCGGATCAAGACGGTGATTGGGCTGGTCGGTCTCAACCTGGCCCATCTGGGGCGCTACCYGCATGAATTGTCCGGCGGACAACGCCAGCGCGTTGCCATCGCCCGAGCAATCATCTGCGAGCCGGAGGTGCTCGTCCTCGACGAGCCGGTCAGCGCGCTCGACGTTTCGGTCCAGGCACAGATCATCAATCTCCTGGCCGATCTTCAGGCCAAGCTTGCTCTGACCTACGTGATCATCACGCATGATCTGGCCCTGGTCGAACATATGGCCGATGCCGTCGGCGTGATGTATCTCGGCCGCTTCGTCGAGCAAGGCGATGTCGGCGAGGTCTGCGGCGCACCCCGCCACCCCTATACGCAAAGTCTGATGGCGATCGCCGGCCACTCCGCCCCGATCTCCCGCGACCGGCCAGCGCCGGTGCTGGAGGGCTCGATTCCGAGCCCGCTCGCGATTCCGCCGGGCTGCAGTTTCCACACACGCTGCCCCTTGGCGCGGCGGCTCGCCATCGGAGCGACCACGGTCGTCGAAACCGCCGATGGACGCGTGCCACGTCCCTGCGCCGAGGATCCTCCACCATCCCTGCCTGCGCCGGGAGGCCGCAGCACCGCGACCTGTCACTTCGCGGATGAACGCCTCCCCGACTTTGACCACCGAAGCAACATAAGGAACTGATCGATGTCCGATCACAGCAATGCCTCCGAAATCGTCATCGTTGGCGGGGGCATTTACGGCACGAGCCTGGCCTATCAACTGGCGAGCGCCGGCAAGACAGTGACGCTCCTCGAGGCCGGCGAAATCGCCGGCGGCGCCTCCGGCGGACCGGGCGAGCGCGGCGTGCGCGCCAATGGCCGCGACCTGCGCGAATTGCCCATCTGCGCCGTCGCCCTGAAGCTTTGGGGCGACTATCAGGAGAGTTTCGAGGGCGGTGTCGGGTTCCGCCGCCTCGGTGGCCTGCAGGTCTACGACGTCTCGTATGGCCATCGCGAACACGAAGTGCTCGGGCGCATGGCGGCAAACGCCGCCGCACAGGCGCGGCTCGGTACGCCTTCGCAGGTCCTGACGCGCGATGAGGCGCTGGCTCGGGAACCCGAGCTCGCCCCCGGTATCATCGGCGCGATCTACTGCCCCAATGACGGCGTCGGCGACCACACATTCGCAACGCTGCAATTCGCAGCGCAGGCGACGAAGGCCGGAGCGGTGATCCGCACGGGCGCCAAGGTCGTCGAGATCCTGCATGCGCGCGGGGTCGCCACCGCCGTGAAGCTCGCCGACGGCGAGATAGTCCCGGTCGGAGAGCGGCTGGTGGTGGTCGCCAATGCCGGCGCGGAGACGCTGCTGAAGCCTGTTCTCAAGCCGCATGAGCTCGGGCCGGTCTGGAACCTCATGCCGCAGATGCACTACGTCTCGAACCCGTTGAAGAAGACGGTCAATCATCTTCTCTCGCACGCCCATCGGCGCCTCGCGGTCAAGCAACTCCCGGATGGAACGATCATGCTGTCGGGCGGCGCCCATGTCGCCCATACACCGGAGGGCCTCTGGAAAGGCTCGCTGAGTGCCATGACGCAGAACGTGACCGATGCGATCCTGACCCTGCCCTTCATCGACAACTCGACCTTCCTCAAGGCGGACGCGTCGCGGGTCGATACCGTCGCCGTCGACCACATTCCGCTGATCGGACAGGCGGAGGGCCTGGCCAACACCATCTATGGCTATGGCTGGTCCGGCCATGGCTTCGCGATCTCGCTGGGGTTCACCCGGCTATGCTTCCTGAATTCGACGCGACCCGCCCCGGCAAGTTCAACTACGATCTCGGGCCGATCGCCGGTGCCCTCGACGGCGTCACCGGCGATTTCGTCTGCTGCATCAATAACGGCAAGGGCCCCTCCGTCCTGCTCTGCGGCGGCATCCATGGTGACGAATACGAGGCCCAGATCGTCCTGCGGCGACTTGCCGAGCGGCTCGAACCCGCTGACGTGACCGGGCGCGTGATCATCGTGCCGTCCCTCAATTTCCCCGCCTCACAGAAGGGCAAGCGCCTCTCGCCCGTCGATGGGCAGAACATGAATCGCTTCTTCCCGGGCAAGGCCGACGGCACGCCAACCGAGCGGCTCTGCGCGTTCGCCGCAGAAGCGCTGTTTCCGGTTGTCGATCTTCTGATCGACGTCCACGCCGGTGGCAGCGACGTTTCGGTCGTGCCCATGGTCTTCGGCTTCACCACGGCGAAAAGCGTCGTTGACGATGCTCGCCTGAATCGCCTGATGGAGGCATGGGGCTACGGTTTCGTGCAGCATGTCGACGGCATCGACGAAACTGCCTGCGGCGCCGCGAAACTCGCCGATCTGGCCTCCATCGAGGTCGAGGGTGGCGGCGGGCGCATGAAATCATCCGAGCTGACGATCATGGAAGACGGGCTGCTGCGCGCACTTGCCGATTTCGGCGCGATCAAGCCGGTGCTGGAGCCCCTCCCCTTCGCCGGCGTGCATTTCACGGCCGGGCCGGAAGGCCAGTATCTGGCGTCGCGCGCGGGCCTCGTCGAACATCTCGTCGCGCTGGGTGACGAGGTCACGAAGGGCCAGCGCGTGGCGCTGCTGCATCCGACGGCAGGAGCGCGCAGCGCCCCGGAGGAGATCCTTAGTCCGATGCCGGGCTATGTGCTGCGCCAGACGGAGCACGCCTACGTGTCGGCTAAGCAGTTGATCGGCAATGTAGGTACTCCGATCAAAGGATAAGCCGACGTTCGGCTGGCAGGACGTAGCGGAGCGATCTGGCGGGCCGAGTGTTGTCGCCCGCCTCGCTTCGATCCGTTGGATCGAACGGAGCTTGCGCCTCATATCGTCCTCAGCGCCCCCCTGCCCACGATGCCGCCCGTCCCTGCATGGGCGGTATCGCGTGCTGGATCAGCGCTCCGCTCCGGCAATCCATTGTTCCCAGGCGATCGGGGCCGTTGCACCCAAACGCCTGATGGGCTCTGGGGGAAGCCAATTGGGGCCATTCAGCGTCAGGCGCTCACTCAGGAGCGAGGACTGCGAACCGCAAGCCAGTTCGGCCAGCAATTTGCCTTGGATCGTGCCTCTCGCTCCGCCGCATCCGACCGATGCGAACAACCCGGCTTGACCTGTCCGAAGGCGAAGGACCGACGTGACCGATTAGGCTTCGGTGAAGAACCTCTTTGCCAGGACGAAGGAAGCTTTTGGCCGCCTCGACGTGCTGTTCAACAATGCCGGCGTAAATGCACCGGGCGGAATCCTGCTCGAGGATCTCTCCCTGGAGCAGTGGCAGGCGGTGGTCGACACCAACCTGACCGGGCCGTTCCTCTGCACGCAGGAGGCCTTCAAGCTGATGAAGGACCAGAGCCCGCGCGGGGGTCACATCATCAACAACGGCTCG
>NZ_JBFTZN010000205.1:0-13250 GCF_056406775.1 Allobosea sp. P1_A7 | reverse complement strand
ATGCGATTGTCCTCCCAATTGCCACGCCCCCGCCCCCTATTTCTACAGCCTGCTGCTGTTGTTACCCGTTCGCGGGACGGCGTTCCTTGTTCTGGCTCAATTATGCCGAACGCGCCTGCTCGCCAGGAAACAATGGGCCCTGATCCTTGAGCCACCGCTCGCCCCCCCCGCTCCGCTCGGTCGTACCTGTCGTTGTCGGCTATCCCTGGCGACTGCTCTTGCCCTCACGCCGAGGCTTGCACGGACACGCGATTGAGAGCCTCGGCCGTCGACATGATCGTGCGCAACATTCCCGACSGTTTCCAATTGTCACCGATGTCATCGACCGGGTGCTGAAGTGCGGGGGGAACGCCGTCTCTGCCAAGCAGGCGATCTGCGACAAGCTGATCGAGCCCGCATGCTCGCTCCGCGAGTGCGGGATCACCATTCCGGTAGCGAGCGCCTGACGCCGGCCCGCGAAGGAGTGAGAGCGGGTACGCGCTCCCTCCGGCCCGCCCGAGAACCGCGGACAGCTGCATGAGGACGAGAGCCAGGTCCTTCGCGCCCGAGGCGCCTGCCAGCATGCGGTGGCATCGGCGCGTCCTTCCAACCGGGCCGCGGATGACAGGGACCTGCGCAGCATCGCCCGGCGGGACCGCGATCTGGCCCCGGGGGCGGCTTCGCAGCCGCCGGCCGTTGCAGGTCAGATGTCGTATTTCATCACGATCTCACCGTCGATGACATCGCCAGTGATGCGAAATCCAACGCCTTCATAAAGCCTGCGCGCCTGCTTGTTCTCCGGTTTCACACCTAGAATGACGCATGGGCAGTCCGGCAACTCTGCAAGGGTATTGAGGATCTGCGTGAGAGCAGCCCGCCCGTAACCCTTGCCCTGAAAGCGCTCGTCGACCATGAGGCGATAGATCCAGTATTTTCCATCGTCCTCATCCAAAGCGTACATGGCAAAACCAACCGGTTCACCCGCCGCTCGAATAATGAGCGGCACGCAGGCAGGATTGTCTTCTGCCTCTTCGAGTGAATCACTATTGCTGACTACGAACGACGCCTGGTTGGCGTGCACGCGCAATGAAAGAACACAGTCGTGTTCCTCAACGCAAAGCTTCTCTACGGCGACAGAACGCATTTCGGCAGCGAAATGCTGCCTTTCTTCTTTCAACATGGCATATTCCTGCGATGCACTTAGATTCGCACCCATCTTGAGATGGTGGATATGGGTGGCCAACGATGCGCCAGAGCGCAGATGTGGTGTTGGCGACACGATCCCGGCGATGCTCGCCGCGGCAGGAATTAGCGCTTGAAGCGAATCCCGACACCAGCGAGCGCTGATTTAGCAAACAGTCTAACCATCGCGCGCCTCCCTGATAATCGCTGAACAGGCTGCCGCGTACACGGCTCTTCGATCTCTGACAACTGGATCACTGACAATTGTCGACGACGCTGCCAGGGGACGCTCGCAGAGCACTTTTATTCAGATCCGTCGCGAGCTTCGGGCGTCCTGTCTGCAGGCGGGGAGCCTGGCACGCCTCGGGCCCGGTCACTTGCTCAGCCCTTGGAGGCCTTTGCGACCGTCTGCCGGATCGTCGCGACGTGGTGCCCGGCCGCATCGGTCCCTGCCGCATAGCCTGCCGTCTGCGCTCGCAGTGACGTCCAGGCGCAGGGTCCGGGAGCCCCGGCACGATGGCGATGGATTTCGCCATGGCAGTCCCCTGTCTCGATCCTGTTCACTTGACCTGGACCCTCTCCTGCCGGCTGAAGCCCGCAGCCGGCCAGATCGCCTGCGCCACGGCTTGCGAGCCGATCGCGGTCAGAGCGGCAGCAGTGACGACGCCGGTGTCTTCCCCGGCGGCAATTCTCGTCCAGTCGCTCGCAGCACCCCGCCGCGCGAGCTGGGCCATGACGACCTCCGGCGTGGCATCCGATACGTCGCCGCGCCGCGCCGCGACACGCTCGACCAGCATCTGGGCCGGAGCATCAAGCCAGAGCCCCCGAAACGGCACACCGACATGTCGCGCCGTCTCCTCGATCCGCTCCCGTTCGACCCGACGGTCGAAGACGGCGTCGGCGATCGCGGCATGGCCCTGCACAATCATGCTCCCGGCAAGCTCCGCCATCGCGCGATAGGTCCGGGTGGAGACGTCATCGGCATAGGCGCTGGAGGGCAACCGCGTCTCGGGCGCGACGCCGTACATGTGTTTCCGGATGCGGTCGCTCGCAGCGATGCGGGCGCCCGGAACGGGCCCGAGGCTCGATGCGAGCCTGGCGGCGAGCGTCGATTTCCCCGAGCCCGAATAGCCGCCGATCGCGACGAGGATGGCCGGCCTTGGCTTCAGGAGGTCGCGGCAAAGCTGGAGATAGGCCTGGGCTTCGGACATCCTCGCGGCGGCCGCCTTGCCGCTGTCGATCGCGGTGACATGAGCCCGAACGGCCGCTCTCACCGCCATCAGGAAGGGCAGCAGGCGCAGGCCGGTTTCATCGYCAATCGTGTCGAGATAGCGATTGRACAGGACATTGGCGAGGCTTTCGAGCTTGCGGTGCCAGAGATCCATCAGAACGAAGGCGAGGTCGTAGAGGATATCCGCCGTGGCGAGATCCTCGTCGAACTCCAGACAATCGAAGAGCAGCGGCTTTCCGTCGATCAGGCAGATATTGCGCAGGTGCAGATCGCCATGCCCACGCCGGACCTTGCCATCGCCCGCCCTCTGGTCGAGCAATCCGGCATGGCGCGCCAACGCCTCGCGGCAGGCTGCGGTGACCGCCTCGACCTCGCGGCAAGGCAGGATGTCCGCGCTGGCGAAGGCACGCTCGTTGACCGCGAGCACGCGCTCCATCCGCCTGGCGCCCTCGGCATCCGTCGAGACGGGCGCCGAGCGGTGGAACCGGGCGATGTCGCCGCCGAGATCGGCCGAGATGGCCGCGGTGAGCCCTCCTCTCTCGGCCATGCGGTCGAACAGGAAGCTGTCGTCGAAGCGTTTCATCTCCACGACCGCGTCGACCAGTTCTCCCTGGCCGTTCAAGGCCAGGCTTCCGTCAGGCTCGCGGGTGACGCGATGAACCATGCGATACAGATCCGGCGCCGTCCGGCGGTTCAGCACCAGCTCATGCTCGCACATCGCCAGCCGCAATTGCGGCGTCGACAGATCGATATAGGGCAGTTTGACGGAGCGCTTCAGCTTGAGGGCCCGCGAGCCGATCAGCAGAACGAACGAGATATGGGTGGAAACCATCTCCGCCGCCTCGCAGCCGAAGGCATTCGGCGACGTCAGAAAGGAGATCGTCTCGTGCTGACCGGGGGTCTGCATGGTTGAGGCTCCGAACCCTGGACGCCATCATCCTCCTGTTTCGCAGCACAGCATTGATTTCCATCAAGTTTTCCTGCCCGCCGCGCGCGCAGTCTCGGGCGATCCTTGGAATGGCGCCGAACGGACCTGCGGGCGCCGACCTCGGCCGGCCCCAGCCCTGTCGGCGTTCGACTTGATCCGGATCAAGGACAGCTGATGGTTTTGCGCCATTCTGCGGACCGAAGCTCATATCGCGCAGAACCGCCGCCATGACCGAAGGAAGCGTGTCCCGCTGGAATGCCAGGTTGAGGTCCTTCTGGCGGGCCCTTCGCAGGGATCCTGCAACCCAGGTCGCAGCCGAGCTGGACCGGAAGCCCACCATCGCGTTCTGGCTGCATCTTCGGGGCTTCGTCAGCCTTGTTCGCGAAATCATCTCGCGCTGACGCGAACGCCGCCGGCGACCATTCCGTGATCGATCCTCTCGGAAAGAAGGCGTGACCGGCCAAGGACTTGAGTCCGCTTCTTCGGCTACAGCGCCAGGATCGTCCCTGTCCGGCAGTTCCGCACCCTGTCAACGCGGGCGCCGTCCCAGTGGAAGTCGTAATGGTCGCCCTGCACCGGGATCGGGATCAGGTCGGGCCAGAAGATCGCGATGCACTCTGCGCCGGGGCAGCGCACGCTCAGGTACAAAAACCCGTTCGATCCCGCCGCCCGCATCTGCCGCGCGAGGGCTTGGGAGGCGGAATAGTCGTCCGCGTCGTGCAACTCGCTCCGGGCCCGGACATCATGCAGGTCGAGATCGACCTGGTTGATCAGCACGCGGAACTGTGAGGTCCAGCCGCTCTCCTCCCGGCTCGCCGCCATCGCCCGGCCATGGTGATGCGCGACCTCGCGGATCGCGACTTCATCGCTCTGGCCGGCGGAATAGACGCCCCAGGTGCCGTCGGTGAACCGGCCTGGCCGATCCGTGCTGATATGGACGAAGGGCGCCATCAGGTAGCTCGCCCCATGTCCAGCGACACGTCGCGCCGGCGGAACGAGATCGAGCCGGCCGATCTGCTCCCAGATCCGTGGATTGGTCTTCGACTCGATCGAGGCCAGCGCCTCCCAGTCGCTCGGGTCGGCGATGTCCTCGAACAGGTCGATCGGCGGATAGATCGAGCGGATGATCCGGTAGGCCCTGAGCCAGTGGACGCGGATGACGGGCGCGGCCTCGCTCACCAACCACCACGCTCGGCATCGAGATAGGAGCGCACCCGGGCCAGCGAGAAGATGTCGCCCTGCGCCATGATCTCGACCGGGGCCCGGCCGCCAAAGGCGTCGTTCGGCTTGCCGACCCAGGCATAGCCGCGCTCAGGGTCGGTGAAGAGCGTGCGCAGGCCCTTGTGGATGCCCATCAGCAGGGACAGGCGGGTGGCCAGGTCCCGGTCGATCCGGCCATGGTCCCCTGCCTTCCAACGGGCATAGGTCCGGGCGGAAAGCCCGCCCAGGATCTCGCGCGCGACGGCGTCGGTCAGGCCCCATTTTTCGAAGAGCCTGATCACCGCCCGGGCGGCCGCGGCGGCCTCCTCGACCGTAATCTCCGGCACCGCCGGGGTCGCAACAGTCCGGGGGATCTCTACAAGCATGGCGCACCTCACTTCGGCATGAAATAAGGATACTTATGCCAAATGGCAATATCCGCCCCGCTTCGGCCGCTGATGCTGCCTCAGAGCTGAAGACGACAGGTACCGGTCGGCCGCGCTAGCCCTTCTGCCGGAGCCTGCGCGGCGATTCCCCGAAGCTCGCCTTGAAGTCGCGCGAGAGATGGGCGCTGTCGGCAAAGCCCGCGCCCATGGCGATGTCGGTGAGCGAGCGCTTGCTGTTCAGGATCAGCCAGCGCGCATAGTCCAGCCGCAGCTTGCGCTGGAACGCCGCGGGACTCTGGCCCAGCGACATGCCGAACAGGCGCTCGAGCTGGCGCGGGCTGACGCCGACATAGCGCGCAACCGCGGCGATCGGCGGGGGATTGTCGAGGCGCTGTTCGATGAATTGCGCGGCCTGCTGAACCCGGACGTCGAGATGGGAGCCGATCTGCGCGTAGAAATGCGGCTGCGGCATCTCGGCCGGCCGCATGTCCTGCAGCATCATGTGGCGCATCGCCTGCTGGGCCTTGTCCCGGCCGCAATGGCGCGCGACGAGATAGAGGCCGAGATCGATCGCGGCCGTCGAGCCGGCGCAGGTGATCAGGTCGCCCTCGTCGATGAAAAGCCGTTCCACCCCTGCCGAAACCCTGGGAAAGCGCTGCTTGAAGGCATCCAGCACGTTCCAGTGCACGCAGACCCGGCGCGGACCGACCAGCCCTGCCCTGGCGATCGCAAAGGTGCCGGTGCAGATGCCCAGCAGGCGCGCGCCCGACGCCGCCGCCCGCCTGAGATAGTCGAGCAGGCTCTCGGGCAAGGCGTCGTTGAGATAGTCGTTGCCGCCGCAGACGGCGACATAGTCGAACCCGGCCGGATCGAGCAGGGCCGCATTCGGTGCAACCGAGACACCGCAGCTCGAGCGTCGCGGCTCTCCGTCGAGGCTCATCACGGTCCAGCTCGCATGCAGCTGGCGACTGCGGCCGCCATGGTCCGCCGCCAGCCGCAGCACATCGATCAGGCCGGAGAAAGCGGCGAGCGTGAACTGGTCGAGCAGGACGAAGCCGATCCGCAGCCGCGAAACGGGGATGGGCGCGGATTGCGGCCGCTCGCTGGCCGATGGCGGAAACTGCGCTGTGTTCATGTCGTGATTATTCAAATTTCTGGCCGGCGAATTCTAGTGCCTTTCGTGCGCCGCGCCCACCATGATCGTAGAAGCGCGAAGACGCTCAGGCAGAGGAGAACGACGATGAACAGACCCGCCCGGCTGGCGAGCGCCATGCTCGCGACCACCCTGCTGACCGCGCCGGCGCTGRCCCAGCAACCCGCTTCTATCACGGTCGCCTGGTATGGCGGCAACTGGGGCGACGCCTTCCGCGCCTGCGTCGCCGAACCCTTCACCAAGGCGACCGGCATCGCCGTGAAGCCGGAGATCGGCACCTCGACCGTCACCCTGTCGAAGCTGCAGCAACAGAAGGCGGCTCCCACCATCGACGTCGCCTGGATGGATGGCGGCATCAGCGAGCTGGCGCTCGCCGCGGAGGTAACCGACACCCTCGACGCGGCAGCGATCCCCAATCTCGCCAACACGCTGCCCGAGGCCATCTACAAGAGCGGTTCGACCACCTATGCAGTCGGCACCGGCTATTACTCGCTCGGGCTCACCTACAACACCCAGAAGGTCAAGGCCGCCCCGACATCGTGGAACGACCTCTGGAAGCCGGAATTCGAGGATGCCGTCACCATCCCCTCCCCCGCGAATTCGGCGGGCGTGCCCTTCGTCATGTTCCTCTCGAAGATCTGGGGTGGCACTCCCGGCGACCTCGCCCCGACCTTCAAGAAGATCAAGGAGCTCAAGGCCGCCCTGTTCTTCGATTCCTCGGGCGCCGCGACCAATGCCTACCAGAGCGGCGAAGCGATCATCGGCGCGCATTTCAACGTCGGCGCCTGGGACCTTGCCGACAAGGGCCTGCCGATCGGCTTCGTCGTGCCCAAGGAAGGCGCCTGGGCAACCGATGCCCGGCTCCATCTGGTGAAGGGCACGCCGAAGAAGGACGCGGCTGCGAAATTCATCAACCAGGCGCTGACGCCCGAAGCCTCCGGCTGCCTCGCCGAGAAGCTCTATCTCGGCCCGTCCGTGAAGAACGTCGTCGTCAAGCCCGAGACCGCGCGCAAGCTGCCCTGGGGCGAGACCGGCTCGGTCAAGACCCTGCAGCTCTTCGACTGGACGGAGATCAACGCGCTGCGTTCAGGCGTCGTCGACGCCTGGAACCGCGAGATCGCGCGCAAGTGAACGACCTGCGCGCGAACGACCGGGCACGAGCACCACGAGCCGCAGCATGAGCACCCCCATCCTTGCCATCGACGGCCTGTCCAAGCATTTCGGCGGGCACGCGGCCCTGACGGAGATCGACCTCTCTGTCGAGCAGGGCGAGTTCATCGCGCTGCTCGGCCCGTCGGGTTGCGGCAAGACCACGCTGCTGCGCTGCATCGCCGGCTTCCTGACGCCGGAGGCCGGCACGGTCAGGCTCGCCGGCGAGGATGTGACACGGCTGCCGCCCTATCGCCGCCCGCTCAACACGGTGTTCCAGAACTACGCGCTCTTCCCGCATATGAGCGTCCTGGAAAATGTCGCCTATGGGCCGCGCCGGCAGGGCACGTCGAAGGGCGAGGCAACCCAGCGCAGCACCGAGGCGCTGGAGCTCGTCGGCCTCGCCGGCTTCGGCGAGCGCCTGCCGGCCCAGCTCTCCGGCGGCCAGCAGCAGCGCGTGGCGCTGGCGCGCGCCATCGTCAACCGGCCTCAGCTGCTGCTGCTCGACGAGCCGCTGAGCGCGCTCGACCTGAAGCTGCGCAAGAAGGTCCAGGGCGAGCTCARGCAGATCCAGCACCGGCTCGGCATCGCCTTCCTGTTCGTGACGCATGACCAGGACGAGGCGATGAGCATGGCCGACCGGATCGTGCTGATGAACCGCGGCCGCATCGAGCAGATCGGCCGCGGCCAGGACATCTATGCCCGGCCGGCGAGCCGCTTCGCCGCCGACTTCATCGGCGATGCCAACCTGCTCCAGGTCGAGCGGCGCGGCGACGGCAGCCTGTCCCTTCTGGACGGCGCGATCATCCGTCCCGCCTGCGACGCTCCGCAAGGCGCGCTAACCGGCGTGCTGCGGCCCGAGGATATCCTCATTGCGCCGGAGCCCGTCGCCGATCGCCTCTCCCTGCCGGCCGTGCTCTCCGAGATCACCCATGTCGGCAGCCATGCCCTCGTCACGGTCTTGGTCGGCGGCACCGTCCTGACGGCCAGGCTCGCGCCGTCGGCGCTGGCGGGCCTCGCGCCGGGCCAGCCGGTCTTCGCCACGATCCGCCCCGGCGATCTCAGCCTCGTGCCGGTGGACGCGTGATGAGCGGGAGGCTGCGCACGGTCGTGCTGCTTTGCGCCCTGCCGGCGGCGTTCTTCGTCGCCTTCTTCCTGGCGCCGATGGCGGTCGTCCTGATCGCGAGCCTGACCACGCCGGATGGTCACCTGACCTTCGCGCATTACCTGCGCATCCTCGCCGACAGCTATCACTGGGACGTGCTGTGGGTGACCTTCCGGATCGGCGCGCTGACCACGCTCGTCTCAGTCGTGATCGGCTATCCGCTCGCCTGGTACCTCGTGCGCGTGGTGCGCTGGCGGCCCTGGCGCCGGTTCTGCGTCATCCTGCTCATCGTGCCGCTGTTCACCAGCAACATCGTACGCTCCTTCGGCTGGATGGTGCTGCTCGGCCGCAACGGCCTCGTCAATGACGGCCTGATCGGGCTGGGCCTGATCGAGCGGCCGATGCGCTTCCTCGGCACCGAGCTCGGCATCCTGATCGGCCTCGTCTACATCCTGCTGCCCTTCATCGTGCTGGCGGTCGGCAACGCGCTCGCCAAGGTCGATCCGGCGCTCGAACACGCCTCCGCCGATCTCGGCGCGACGCCGGCCGGCACCTTCTGGAAGATCACCTTCCCGCTCAGCCTGCCCGGGCTGATGGCCGGCGCGGTCATGGTCTTCATGCTGGCGGTCAGCGCTTATGTCACGCCGGCGCTGCTCAGCGGCGGGCGGATCACCGTCTTCTCCATGCTGATCTTCCAGCAATACAGCTCGGTCTTCGACTTCAACTATGGCGGCGCGCTCAGCATCACCATGCTGGTGCTGACGCTGGTGCTCGTCACGCTCGCCGGGCGCCTCAGCGAGCCGAGGAGAGCCTGAAATGGTCACGCACCTCGTCAGGATCATCTCCCTTGCGGCACTCGCCTATCTCGCCCTGCCGCTCGTCGTGCTGGTCGGCGCCTCGCTGACCACGACCAGCTTCCTCGCCTTCCCGCCGCAGGGGCTCACCCTCGCCTGGTACGGCAAGATGCTGGGCGACCCGTCCTACGTCTCGGCCTTCATGACCAGCACGCTGCTCGCGATCGCCGCGACCATCGTCGCGGTCGTGCTGGCGGTGCCCGCCGCGATCGCGATCGCTCGCTATCGCTTTCCCGGCCGCCGCCTGCTGTCGGAAATCCTGATGTCGCCGCTGATCCTGCCGCATGTCGTGCTCGGCGCGGCGCTGCTGCAATATGGCAGCGCGATCGGCCTGGTGCGCAGCTTCACGGCCCTGCTCGTCGGGCATGTCGTGATCATCATGCCCTTCGTCCTGCGCGCCGTGCTGCCGCAGCTCAGCGACGAGCAGCGCAGCCTGGAGGAGGCGTCGGCCGATCTCGGGGCTAGGCCGCTGACGACCTTCTTCCTGGTGACGCTGCCGCAGATCCGCAGCGGGCTCGTCAGCGGCGCGATCTTCGCTTTCATCGCCTCCTTCATCAATGTCGAGCTCAGCATCTTCAACACCACGGCCGAGCTGACCACGATCCCGGTCAAGCTGTTCAACTACGTCCAGTACACGATCGACCCGATGATCGCGGCGGTCTCCGGCCTGACGATCATCGTCGCCGCGATCGTGATCGTGCTGCTCGACCTCACCATCGGCCTCGACGTGCTCTCCGAGCGCCGCTGATCCCGTCCACCCCGTTTAGTCCCAAGGAGCCCGCACATGCGCCAGCAGAATATCTTCGACGTCGTCTACACCCATACCGAGGGCGAGCCCCTCTGCATCATCCATAGCGGGATTCCCTATCCCGCCGGCTCGAACATCCTGGAGAAGCGCCGCTTCCTCGAGGAGAACTACGACTGGCTGCGCTGCGCGCTGATGCGCGAGCCGCGCGGGCACAAGGACATGTTCGGCGTGTTCCTGACGCCGCCGTCGAGCCCGGACTACGATGCCGGCCTGATCTATATCGACGGCACGCAGTACTCCCATATGTGCGGCCACGGCACGATCGCGGTCGGCATGGCGATGGTCGCGCTCGGGCTCGTCCGGCGCGGCGCCAATGGCGTCACGACGATCCGCTTCGCGGCACCTCGCTGCGGATCTCGCCGGAGAACGGCTCGGAGCTCTCCCGGCTCGGCATTATCGCCCGCGAGCAGCTGCGCCAGAAGGTTGCCATCCAGCACCCGGCGTCGAGCCACATCAACAATTTCAACTTCGTGACCTTCTGGCACGAGCCGACGATCGAGGGCGCTTTCTACAAGAACGTCCACGTCTTCTCCGCCGGCCAGCTCGACCGCTCGCCGGGCGGCACCGGCACGAGCGCGATGATGGCGATGTATGAGGCGCGCGGCCTGCTCGCGTTGCACCAGCCGATCCGCTCGGAAGGGCTGCTCGGGTCGGGAACCTTCGAAGGCTGCCTGATCGGCGAGGCGAACCTGAACGGCACGGGCCAGGCCGTCCCGGCGCGACCGGCTTCATGGCTCCGCAAGGCCCCGGCCCGCGCCAGAGCCGCGCGCCCCTCGCCCGGCCCGAATGCGCAAAATGCCGGGCGAATGAGCCGAGGCGCCGCTGACCCGAGCGGTGCCGTGACCTGCACGTTTTTGTCGAAGCCACCGCGACGTAACGCTGCGAGACAGCGTGGACGGTAGCGGGCTTGGTGCATGGCAAGCCCCGTGCAACAAAGGCCAGAGCTTGCCAGCCGGGCCATGTCCCGGCAATCTTAGCTCAGGAAGACGCTCAGCGGGTGTATGCCCGAGTATTCTCTCGTCGGGCAGCAAGACATGGGAAGTCCAAAATCATGATCATGGACGGTGGCAATGCCGATGCCGGCAAGATGGACGAGATCGCTCTGATCGGGCGTCGCACGGGACTTATCAACCGCCGGTCGTTTCTGGTCGGTTCTGCCGCCGGCGTCGGCGCGCTCGGACTCGCCGGCTGCACGACCGACGGCATGAGCCTCGCCGAGGCGGCCAAGATCTACGGGCCGGTGCCCGAAGAGAAATTCCCGATCCCGGCTGTCGATGTCAGCAAGGTCGATCCGAAATATTATCGCCGGACCGTTCGCTACGAGACCAAGGAAGCGCCCGGTACGATTATCGTCGACCCCGGCAATTACTACGTTTACCGCGTCGAGGACGACGGATCGGCCACCCGCTATGGCGCCAATGTCGGCCGCGACGGGTTCCGGTGGAGCGGGGACGCCTATATCGGGCGCAAGGCGGAATGGGCGACCTGGACACCGCCCAAGGAGATGATCAAGCGCCAGCCCGAGGCGGCCAAATACGCCCGCGGCATGCCCGGCGGCCTCGAAAACCCGCTCGGCGCCCGCACGCTCTATCTCTATCAGAACGGCGCCTACACGCTCTACACGATCTACGCCTCCAGCGACCCCGAATCGATCGGGAACGGCATCACAAGCGGCTGTGTCGGCCTGCTCAGCCAGGACATGATGCACCTGTACTCGCGTACGCCGGTCAAGACGAAGGTCGTCGTCCTGCCGGCATAGCAACGGTCAGTCCCCGGTCCAGGCGCCGCCCGGCCCCGAGAACAGCGACGGCGCGCATTGGTGGAACTTACCTTCGCTGAAGGCTTCCACTGCCAGAAGAACTGAGCCCGTCGGCTCGCCGCCGCCTGTGAATGCATACGCCAGGTGCGGGCTCCAATCCGGAATGAGGCGAGCATCGCACCAGGTTGCAGCCAGAGCGCCAGTTCTCCCACATTCGCGCCATCTGTCGCGGCGATGGCGCCGGACTCGGCCGCAGCAAATGGGTGCCGAGCCCATCGGGCCGCTCGGCGCCACACATGTCCCGTCGCTCGCATGTCTCCAATCCGACAGAGGCCGCCGTTGAAACTCGCCAGAGATCGGCCCTGACGGCGCACCACGTTCACCTTGGAACACCCGCGATCGCTGCCGCCTGCATTCAGCCGATTTCATCCTCCGTTCGCCCCTCGCCGAGCACGGCTCTGCGCCTCCCGGCAAGCCCTCGCGCCGGGGATCAATCGTCTCCGTCGATCATTACGTCGCCATGGTCGGCCTCGCGTYGTCAGCGTGCGAAGCCCAGCCAAGTCGCTGATCGTTCTTTCCACCACCTTCCTCCTCTCGATGGCGCTGGCCGCGATGGGGCTCGAGACCGATATCGCCAAGCTCAGGGCCAAATGCCTGCGCCCTCTCCTGCTCGGCCTTGCGGCCTTTCCTTTCATCGCGTCATTCAGTCTGATGCGGATGAAGCTCACGATGTGAAGGATCGCGATGACGCTCGAACAGCTCAGGATCTTCGTCGCGGTCGCCGAGCGCGAACATGTCACAAAAGCCGCGACCGAGCTGAACCTGACCCAGTCGGYGACGAGCGCCGCGGTCGCGGCCCTGGAAGCGCGCCATGCGGTCAAACTGTTCGATCGCATCGGCCGGCGCATCACGCTGACCGATGCCGGCCGGCTCTTCCTGGCCGAGGCGCGCGCCGTGCTCTCCCGCGCCGCCTCGGCCGAGGCCGTGCTGGCCGATCTCGCCGGGCTGAAGCGCGGCCGGCTCGCCTTCGCCGCGAGCCAGACCGTCGCCAATTACTGGCTGCCGCCGCTGCTGCACGCCTTTAGGGCGCGCCATCCCGGCATCGAAACGCCGCTGACGATCGGCAACACGCAAACTGTCGCTCAGGCCGTCCATGACGGGCTCGCCGATCTCGGCATCGTCGAGGGGGAGATCGACGACCCGCATCTGGCGATCTCGCCGGTGGCCGAAGACGAGATGGTGCTGGTCGTCGCCCGCGGGCATCGCTGGGCCGGCGCAGCCGCGCTCGCAAGCGCGGCCTTCGCCGAGGCGCCCTGGGTCCTGCGCGAGCCGGGCTCGGGCACGCGCCGGCTGTTCGAAGACCTGCTGGCACGCGACGGCCGGAGCCTCGCGGAACTCGACATCGCGCTTGAATTGCCCTCGAACGAAGCCGTCAGGGCGGCGGTGGAGGCCGGTGCCGGGGCGACCGTGGTCTCGCGCCTGGTGGTCGCGGCGGCGCTGCGGGCCGGGTCACTGG
>NZ_JBFTZN010000204.1:0-10646 GCF_056406775.1 Allobosea sp. P1_A7 | reverse complement strand
TCCCTGAACCATTCAGAGGCGAAGACGAAAAACAGCGACCGGGAACGTCCCGACGCACCTTCACCATACGAATGCCGGGTGGCCGATCAACCGAGATCACGCCGCCGCGAGGTCCGAGGGGGTGCTTTGAAACCCGGTGTTGCAGGCGCGCCACGCTTTGAGGGTCGAAATTTACCCGCCGTTAACCGCGCGCGCCGGCTGGGCATGTCCTGCAGGCAAAAGGCGGCAGAATCACGGCCTGTTCGAATCGGGATGGGCGACTCAAGCCACAGCCATCCGGAACGGCGCGCTGGCGCCAGTCAGTATTCCCACTCGGCGCCGACGCCGACGGCAGCGCTGCCATCCGCGCCGGTTTCGGCCTGGATGCGAAGCCGCTTCGTTACATCGATGCCGATCGAGACGCCGCTATCCTCGGRCTTGGCGCCGGCCTTGATTCCGATCGAGACGTTGTCGCCGATATAGCGGGAGACACCGACGGTGGGTCCGCCGGCACCCATCTGGATGTCGAGATTGTCGACGCCGAGCGACTTGCGCAGCTTCTCGAAGGCATCGTCGCCACCGGTCCCCGCGAATTGCGCGGCCGTCTGCGCCAGCTGAAGGGCCTGGAAGGGCGAGAGCGAGCCGGAGGCACGGGCAAAGAGCAGACGCGACAGCACCTCGTCCTGCGGCAGCTCGGGCTGAGAGGTGAAGGCGAAGGCGGGCTGGTCCGCCGGCCCGGTGACGAGGATTCGCGCGGTCACGTCCGAGGCGCGGGTCTCGGCGACGAAATCGAGCTCCGGAATCACGCCACCCGTGAAGGTCAGGCGGCCGCGACTGAAATCGAGCCGCTGGCTCGCGACCGACAAGCGGCCGCGCCTGAGATCGAAGCCGCCATCGAGCACGGGGGCCGAAAGCGTGCCGCCGACGCGCAACTCGCCGCCAAGCTCAGCGTCGATCCCGCGTCCACGGATGAAGACGCGGTTCGGCGCAGAGATGGTGACGGCGAGTGCGGCATCGAAGGCAGGCGCCGCGCGTCCGCCTTTGCCGGCGCTGCGCGCCGCCTTGCGTTGCGCGGCAATCCGCACCGCCGCAGCGCCCTTCGCATTGACGTGACGAATTCCGTCGACGGGACGCAAGGAAGCCGGCAACCGATCCGGCACCGCGACGTCAAGCGAGATGATATCGACATGCCCATCGACGCGCGGGCGCTGCGCCAGGGGACCGCCGATCGCGAGATTGAGGTCGGCGACCGATGTCACGATGCCGTTCGAGACAAGCTGGGCACGGCGTCCCTCGATTTTGATCTCTCCCGGGAAACCGGCGGCGGGGTCGACGCGGACCTGGCCTGACGCCGACAACGTGCCGCCATTGGCCGCGCGGGCAACCGCGCGTTCAATCCGCAGATTGTCGCCATTGGCAGCAATGCGCGCCTCGATCCCGGTCACCCGCACGCCCTGGAGAGCGTCGGTGAAACTGCCATTGGCGAGGGTCGCAACGCCGTTCAGTTCGGGCGCTGCCGCCGTGCCACCGGCCCGCAGGTCGAGCGTCACTGTGCCGGTCAGCCGCTGCCCCTGCGCCGCGAGCAGCGCATTGGCGAGAGCAGCGTCGAGCTTGCCCTGAATGGTGAGAGCGAGCGCGCCGCTTGCGCTCAGGGGCGCCGTGCCGCGAACCGCGAGATTCGCGCCGCGGCCGGCCGTCAGCGTCGCTTCGACGCTGGTCTGCCGGCCGGAGAATTGACCGTTGCCGCTGATCTCGACCGGAGGCAGGCCGGCGCTCCGGGTTTCGGGAGTCACCAGCCGCGCGATCCGGATCTGCCAGGGACCGGCGAGATCATCCGGCTTGCCGGACATCTGCGCCTCGGCGTTCAAGGTGCCGGACAGATCGAGCTTCGGGGCCACCAGCTTGACCGCCGAAAGCGGGATGTCCTTCGCATTCACGCGCAGATCGAGCGTCTCGCCCGCCCGGCCATCAAGGCTGAGCCGGCCGGCGTCGATGGCGAGCACCAGCTTCGAGATCTCGACACCGCCAGTGGGGAAACTCAGCGAAGCGGGGTTGGCCAGCGTGATGCGTTTGCCCTCGCGCCGGGCATCGAAGGAGGCGATGTCGAGCCGCAGCGGATCGCCGGGAACAAGCTGGCCAGCGCCATTGAGCGTGAAGCCCCGGGCATTGGCGCTGAGGGTGAAGGCGCTCGCATCCGGCCCGCCCTTCGAATCGAAGCGGATCGCGTTGATCGCCTCGCCAGAGATCACCGCGCGATCGATGGCGATCGCAGCGTCGATCGCCGGGCGGCCATGGAGATCCGTGGCACCGACGCTGGCATCGAGCTTGTCGAGCGAAACCCCGGCGGCATTGATGCGCGTGCCCTTGGCTTTCAGGTCCAGGTTCTGCCGCCCCTCGACAAGAGCGAGCGTGAGGTCCGCATCGAGCTGTCCGCCGAGCCTGGTGAGGGCCAGAGCCGAGAGATCGTCGAGATTGCGCGCGGCGAGCGTCAGCCGACCGGCTGCGCGCCTGGCCTGGTCGAGYGTAACCGCGCCGGTCAGCTTCACCGAGCCGATGGCGAGATCGAGCTTCGACAGGTCCCAGGCATCATCGGGCAGGCGTGCAAATTGCAGCGTGCCGGTCGCGGGCTTGCCCTCGATCTCACCCGCGAGCGTCGCCCGCGTCTCGAGCGCGCCCTGCAGGTCGCGGATCACGGCATCGATCGACAGCCGCGGGATCGGACGACCGAGCGCGCTCGCATTCGTCACCGCGATCCGTGCCGAGGCATCGAGCTTGTCCTGCGGTCCGGTCAGTTGTGCCGTGACCTCGCCCTTGCCGGAGAGGCGTGGATCGGCCCGCTTCAGGTCAGGCAGGGTGATGGCAGYCCGCAGATCCGAGCGCTCGCGGCCGATGCCGCCATCGGCCGTGAGGGCGACATGCTGCCCGGCGAGACGAAGACCACTGACATTCACGCCGCCGTCAGCGAGTGTCCCGACGCGCCCGGCCAGCGTCAGATTGCCGGCGAGCAGCCGGTCGAGCGCCGCCTCCCCGGTCCCGATCTGATCGCCACGGCCATCGAGGCTCGCGGAATAGATGTTCTGGCGCGGCACCGCATCGAGATCGGCGCCGAGCTGTGCCTTGCCTGAAAGCTTGCGGCCGGCGAGCCCGCTGAGGCGCGAGAGATCGGGCAGGACTGCGCGAGCCTGCCCCAGGATGCGGGCCTTGCCGAGCTGCCCCTTGTAGTCGAGTTCCACGCCGGACATCGCGAGCCGCAACGTCTCGAAATCGGCACTCCCCTCGCCCCGCCCTGTCCCGCGCAGCGTGAAGACGATGCGGTCGCCGACGACGCGGGCGAACCTGGGATCGGCTAGCGCCACGCCCGTCGCCTCGCCGTCCGAGACTAGCGCGATGCGCGTGTCGGCATTGCCGATCGATCCGTTCGGCGTCGCGGTGAACCGCGCCACGAGCTTGCCAAGACGACCGGTCGGCAGGCGCAGATCCTGAGCGTCGAGCGAGGCGACGACGCGCGGCCCGTTCACCGGGCCATTGACGGTGGCATCCAGGGCGAGCTTGCCGATCTCGGTGCCGGCGGCAACAGTGCGGCCATTGGCATTGGGCACGGCTGCGGCCGTGACGCGAATATCGAGATTCTTGTCGGCCCCGTAGCGGCCGACGACATCGAGGCGCGCCAGCGCCGAAACGAGCGCGATGTTGCGCAGGTCGACGGCACCGTCATCGACGAAGCCGACCGTGCCGTCGAGACGGGTCGAGCCGGCAAAGACCGGTGCGGCCGGCGCCGGCATCAGCCCTTCGATACGGGCATCGAGGGCCAGGGCCAGGTCACGGCCAGTACCGACGCGCGAGAGATTGGCCGAGCCCTGCGCCCCAATGGTCGGGCCGGCCGTGAAGGTCAGGGTCGAGCGGAAGGCGTCGAGCGGGCCATCGCCATTGAGGTCGAGCTTGACCGGCGGCTGGTCCGGGAGATTGGCGACACGCGCGATCAGGCCGCCCTGCGGCTCGTCGACCTTGGCGGCGATCTGCAGGCGCGTAGTCTGCGGCACGAAACCGAGCCTGAGCGTGAACTCGCCCGGCGCGTCGAGCCGGCGCGCCTCGAGACGCAGCGAAAGCCCCTCGGATGGAGCGCCGAGCGATGCTGCGCCGGTCGCACCCAACCGGGCCGGCACGCCGACGATCGGGGCGCCCAGCGACAACTCGCCCAGCTGGAAGGCGGTGATGTTCACCTTGACCGGCAGCTCCGGAAGGAGCGGCTGGTCGCTGGTCGGCGCTGCGGCCGGATCGGCAATCGGCTTGCGCAAGATCTCGAGCGTGCCGATCTCGAGCCGGTCGACCTCGAGCCTGCCGAGCAGCAGGGCCGTGCGGGTCCAGATCAGCCGTACGCGGTCGACCCTCAGCCAGGCGCCGTCGCGATCGGAGAGAACCACATCACGGATCGTCGCGTCGGAGGACAGCGCGCCATCGACCGCCCCAATCGAGACCTGGCTGTTCGGTGTCGACAGGGCGCGCGAGATCAGGTCGGCCAGAACCCCGCGATCATTCTGCGCGTTCTGAGCGAAACCGCCGAAGCGGGCCGAGACGACCAGCCCCACCACCAGCAGCAGGGCCAGAAGCGCCAGGCGCGAAAGGGTGAGCCGGTTGCCCATCAGAAGGCCTGCCCGATGCTGATATAGACCGCGACCGGCTTGTCGCCCTTGCGCGGATTGAGCGGCGCAGCGACGTCGAAGCGGATCGGGCCGATCGGCGTATAATAGCGCAACCCGAGACCAGCCGACATCCGCAGCGTCTGATTGAAGGCCGGGAAACTCTCTTCGAAGGCCGTGCCGACATCGAAGAACGGCACGATGCCGATGGTGTTGGTGATCTTGATCCGCGCCTCGACCGAGGCTTCGAACAGGCTGCGTCCGCCGATCAGCTGGTTGTAGGGGCCAAGCGGTGACAGCGTGCGATAGGCGTAGCCGCGCACCGAACCGCCACCGCCGGCATAGAAGCGCCGCGTCGACGGGATCTCGTCGAGCGCTGCGCCGGCCACGGAGCCGAAGCCGATGCGCCCAGCCAGCACATAACGGGCCTCCTCATCGAGCGCGTAATAGCCGGAGATCGCGCCCTTGGTCTGGACGATGCCGACCGTCGATCCCATGAAGGTCGGATATGCCGCCACGGAGGCGGTGAGGCGGACACCGCGCGTCGGATCGAGCAGGCTGTCGGTCGTGTCGTATCGGACAGAAAGCGGGATTCCGACAAGGGTGTAGGTGATCTGACCCAGCACATCGCTGGTCTGGCCGCGCTCGACCTCCAGGCCGGCCTGGACCGAGAAGGTGTCGCTGAAACGCCGGCGAATGCTGCTGGTGACATTGGCGTAGCGGGCGGTATAGCCGCCATAGCGATTGGTGCCGACGCGCTCGCGCGTCGCGACGCCGTCGACCAGCAGGTCGTAACGGGTTCCGTTCAGCGCCGGCTTCATGAAGCTGAACGCAAAGCGCCCGCCAAGGTCGGACTGCTCGAAATCGCCAAATCTCTGGATCGTGGTGCCGTTGATCCGCGGTGCGAGAAAGAGATCGCCCTCGAGCCTGAGCCGCTCGGCACCGCCGAGCAGATTGCGGTGCTCCCAATAGGTCCTGACCGCCGGACCATCGATGGTGGAAAAGCGGCTGGAAAAGCCGATCAGCCGCTTCGGCCGCTCCGTGATGTCGACAAAGATCGGCAGGTTGCCATTGGCGTCGAGCCGGTCGGCCTCGCGGATACGGGCGGAGCCGATGGCCGGAATTGAGGTGATCGATTTGCGCGTGTCGGCCAGCGCCTTGGGCGAATAGGGGTCGCCCGGCTCCAGATAGATGAAGGAGCGAACGACATGCGGCGGGACATCGACCGTGCCCTCGATCCCGACATCGCCGAAACCGGCGACCGGCCCGGGCTCGACGACATAGGTCACATCCATGATCTTCGCCGCATGATCGACGACCGGGCGTAGCGCGACCACCCTGGCGAGCGGGCGCGACTGGTTGCGCAGGTGATCGACCAGAGATGACTGCGCCGAACGCAAGGCGGCCGAAGTCGCGGGGTCGCCCGATTTCAGGCGCGCGACCTTGTGGGGATCGGCAATGGCACCGCCCCCGCCCTTGCCCTGCTCGACGACCTCGACATTGCGCAGGCTGAAGAGCGGGCCGGTCACAACCCGCACGGTGACCGGCGCCGGGGCCCGGTTGCGATAGGCTTCAAGCGCGCGCACCAGCGCCGGGCCRGGCTCGTTGCCGAGGCGCAGACCGTTACCGTCGACCGCGATCGTCACATCCGCATTGAAATAGCCCTGCGACCAGAGGGCATCGATCAGCGGGTTGAGATCGGCGACCATGCGCCGGGCCAGGGTCTCGCCATCGGGCGGCGCATCCTGCCTGAGCCGGTAAAGCAGCGAGGCGTCGCGCAGCGTCAGCGTCAGGGCCTTGGCATCGGTGGCCCCGCTGACGTCGAACTCGAGCTGATAGGGCAGCGTCGTGCTGCTGACCGCAGGCGGCTTATCCGAGGAGCCGAACAAGCCGAATATGTCGAGCGAGGAGAGGTCGAAAGCCTCGGCGGGTACCGGCTGGATGGCAAGCATAGCGGCGAAAGCGTAACCGCCTCCGCCTGCAACCCCGCGCACCCTACGCCGCAAACCCCGCATCATTCCTCCAACGCAACACTATCAAGACCAATAGAATGAGATGATTTTGTGGTCATGCCTCGTCATGACCACAATTCTGCTCGTCAAAGCTGTCCGTGGCACGCCTGCAGCCCGCGATAATTGCCTCGGGCCGCGCGGCGAAAGCGGGCTCGATTGCAAGCTGCCTCGTCCTGCCCGGCGGTCCCGACGTCAGGCGAGCGCGAAAGAAATCGCGGCCAGCGGATCGAGCCTGACGATGACCGGGCCGAGATTGGGCGCCAGAACGCCGCCGCAAAGGCTGCCGGTGGTGATGATCTGGCCGGCCACGAGGCCGCCAAGCGCGCTCTCGGTCTCACGATTGGCCCAGGCCAGCACCGGGGTCAGCGGGTCGCCATTGGCGTGGTGAGCAGGCTTGTCATAGAGCACGTCGCCGTCGAGTTCGACCGTGCAGGTGAGATCGGCGATCTCGTCGAAGACCTCGAAGGGAACGTCCTGGCCGATCAGATAGCCGCCATGGCCCATCGCATCGGCCAACCAGAGCGGGAATGGAACATGGGTCCAGTCGGCGATACGGCTTTCGATGATCTCGATGCCGACGAAGGCGCTGTGGCAATGCTCCAGAAGTTCGGCCCGGCTATAGGGTTTGCCAGGACGGCGCGGCATGTCGCGCCCGAGTCGGATCGCGAGCTCGACCTCGAGCCGCAGCTCGGCTCCGGGCACCGAGCGATAGGTATCGCCAGGCTTCAGGAACGGCCCGGGCATCAGTCCGACGAGCCCGCGCCCATCCGTGATCGAGACCTTCCAGCCGAGATGCGCATAGCCCATGTCGCTGCTGACATCGGCCTGCACGGCCAGAGCCGCTTCGAGATCGGCCGGAACGGGAAGCGTCTCGATGTCGACGAGGCTGCGGCTGCGGCGCGCCCGGACGAAGGCTTCACGCAAGGAGGTTTCGGTCGTCGTCGGCATGCGTCTCGCCCCTATCAGTCTGAGCCTGTGGATGTGCATGGTGCACAGGAGGCCCGGTGATTGCCAAGCTGCTACAGCAGCACGGCGCCCTTGAACAAGATGCGCCTCAGCAGCGCCCCTGATCCTTCACCTCCTGCCGGATCATGACCGGAGGCTGCTCCATCAGATCAGACGAACATGAATCGAAGGAGAACGTCATGAGCCCATCGTCCAATGACCGGCGCATCGACTATGTCGAGTTCGTCGTTTCCGATCTCGGCCGGGCGCGCGCCTTCTACGAGAAGGCCTTCGGCTGGACGATGACCGATTACGGGCCGGAATATTGCGCCTTCACTGACGGCCGTCTCGAAGGCGGGTTCACCACCCAGGGCACGCCGCAACCGGGCGGCCCACTGATCATCCTCTATGCCGATGATCTTCCCGCGTCACAGGCGCAGGTCGAAGCCGCAGGCGGACGCATCGTCAAGCCGGCCTTCGATTTCCCCGGCGGGCGGCGTTTTCACTTCGCCGATCCCGACGGCTACGAGCTCGCGGTCTGGACGAAGGCATAGGCGCCTTCGTCCAAAATCCCGGGCAAGACGCCGCGTTTCATGCTAGGGTTGCTCCTGCATATGTGGAGGCAACCCATGCGTGCCATCGAGCAGTTGCTGTCGGCCTATATCACCTGGCTGTCCCGGGCGTTCCAGGTGACGCCGGAATTCATCACGAGAGACCGTCGCGGCAACCTGCCGCCGCCGTCCGGCGGCATCGGGTCCTATTGACCCGACGCTGATCCTCTCCCGGCGGGCGCCAGCCGCGGCGCGCCGCCTCATTTCCCCCAGCGCAGCGCCAGCGGGTCGAGTTCGCGCGCCAACTCGATCAGGCCCTCGCGGGTCTTCGGGTGCAGCGGGGTCAGCGGGTGGCGGACGGCTTCGCTCCTGATCACGCCGCCCTCCTTCATCACCGCCTTGGCCGAGCGCAGGCCGCATTGGCGGTTCTCGTAATTGATGATCGGCAGCACGTCGCGATAGAGCGCCGCCGCCGTCTTGCGATCGCCCGAGGCATGCGCGGTCAGGATCGGCTTGATCAGGTCGGGGATCATGGCACTGGTCATCGTGCCGGTCGCGCCGGCATCGAGATCGGCCATCAGCGTGATCGCCTCCTCGCCATCGAACGGGCCGACGACGGCCTCGCCGCCCGCCTCGATCAGGGCCCGCAGCTTGTTCGCCGTGCCGGGAACCTCGATCTTGAAATAGCGGACGAGCGGGACCTCCTTCGCCAGCCGCACCATGAAGGGAACCGTCATGGTGACGCCGGAGAGCGGCGCGTCCTGCAGGATGACCGGAAGGCCGCAGGCATCGGTGACATGCTTGAAATGCTCGATCATGCCCTGCTCGTCGGCCTTGAGCAGCGCGCCGTGATAGGGCGGCATCATCATCAGCATCTTCGCGCCGGCATCCGCCGCGGCCTTGGCGCGCTGAGCCGCGATCCGGGTCGAGAAATGCGAGGTCGTGACGATCACCGGCACGCGGCCGGCGACCTGCTCGATCGAGAGGCGCATGACCTKGTCGCGCTCCTCGTCGGTGAGCAGGAACTGCTCGGAGAAATTGGCCAGGATACAGATACCGTCGACGCCCTGATCGACCATCAGGTCCATGACACGCCTGTTGCCCTCGATGTCGAGGTCGCCGTTGTCGTGGAAGATCGTCGGAGCGATCGGCAGAATGCCCTTATAGGGTTCGGTCATGGTCGGACTCTGTTTTCGCGGAGATACGGAGGATCGAGGCAACGGTCAGGCCGGGCGCGTGGCGCGGCCGCCCTTGAGACGACGCAGGCCTGAGCCGAGCAGCGGCATGACCAGGAGCAGGACACCGATCGACATCAGGGTCGAGACCAGCGGGTTCGACCAGAAGATCGAGAGCGACCCTTGCGAGAAGATCATCGATTGCCGGAAGGCATCCTCGGCCTTGTCGCCGATGACCATGGCGAGCACCAGCGGCGCGATCGGATAATCGAGCTTCTTGAAGAGGTAGCCGACGATCCCGAAGATCAGCGCCAGCCAGATGTCGAATTCCTTGCTGGCAACGGTGAAGGCACCGATGAAGCAGATGATCACGATCAGGGGCCCGACGATCGAGAACGGGATGCGCAGGATCGAGGCGAAGAGCGGCACGGTCGCCAGCACGACGATGACCGCGACGACATTGCCGAGATACATCGAGGCGATCAGGCCCCAGACGAAATCCGGGCGCTCGACGAAGAGCATCGGGCCGGGATTGAGCCCCCAGATCATCAAGCCGCCCATCATCACGGCGGCCGTCGCCGAGCCGGGAATGCCAAGCGCGAGCATTGGCAGCATCGCGGCCGAACCGGCMGCGTGGTCGGCGGTCTCGGGCGCGATCACGCCCTCGGGCTCGCCCTTGCCGAACTTCTCGGGATTGCGCGAGGAGCGCTTGGCCATGGCATAGCTCATGAAGGAGGCCGCGGTCGGGCCTCCAGGCGTGATCCCCATCCAGATGCCGATGACGCTGGAGCGCAGCAGCGCCAGCCAGTAGCGCGGCAGCTTGGCTGCGGTCTTCAGAACGTCGGTCATCCTGACCTTGGCGTGGACACCGTCGAACTTCAGCCCCTCCTCCATGGTCAGCAGCAATTCGCCGATGCCGAACAGCCCGATGACCGCGATGAGGAAGCTGACGCCGGCGAGCAGCACGTCGAGATCATAGGTCAACCGGACGCTGCCGGAGACCGAGTCCATACCGACCGAGGCGAGCGCAAAGCCGACACCCATCGAGACGATGGCCTTCAAGGGGGTGGCGCCACCAAGGCCGATGAAGCTCGCAAAGGTCATGAAATAGACCGCGAAATACTCGGGCGAGGAGAATTTCAGCGCGAATTTGGCAACCCAGCCGGAGAGCAGCGTGATCAGGATGACGCCCGCCATCGCGCCGAAGCCGGCGGAGAGGAACGCGAAGGACAAGGCTTCGGTCGCCCTGCCCTGCTTGGCCATCGGGTGACCGTCGAATGTGGTTGCGACGGAGGACGGTTCGCCCGGGATGTTGAACAGGATCGAGGTGGTCGAGCCACCGAAAAG
>NZ_JBFTZN010000203.1:0-10710 GCF_056406775.1 Allobosea sp. P1_A7 | reverse complement strand
GGGTGATCCCGGCTTCCGGTCCCGTCAGCAGCCGGTCTTCGCCAATCATCCGGTTGACCAGCGTCGACTTGCCGGCATTGGGGCGGCCGATAATGGTGACGCGCAGCGGCTTGTTGGGGTCGCTGTCTTCATCGAGATCCGCGGCGGGAGCTTCGGCCCAGGCTTGATCGTCCTCGTCTTCGTCTGGCTCGTCGGCAATGAATGGCACGAGCGCTTCGAGCAGATCCGCGGTGCCTTCGCCATGTTCGGCCGAGAACGGAACGGGGTCGCCGAGCCCGAGCGCATAGGCCTCGAATGTGCCGTCCTTGCCCTTGTTCCCTTCCGCCTTGTTGGCGAGCAGGATCACAGGCTTTCCAGAACGGCGCACCAGATCCGCGAAGGGTTGGTCCATCGGCGTCAGGCCAAGCCGCGCATCGATCATGAAAAGGATCACGTCGGCCTGAGCGATCGCGGTCTCGGTCTGAGCGCGCATGCGGCCCGCAAGGGAGTCCTTGTCGGCCTCCTCGAGTCCGGCGGTATCGATGATGCGGAAGCGCAGATGGCCGAGTGAGGCATCACCTTCGCGCCGGTCGCGGGTCACGCCCGGCCGGTCATCGACCAGAGCGAGCTTCTTGCCCACGAGCCGGTTGAAGAGCGTCGATTTGCCGACATTCGGCCGGCCGATGATGGCGACGGTCGCGGTCATGGTGTTCAAATTCGTCCTGTTACGCGCCGGGATCGGCGCGTCGGGTCAATTCTTGGTCTCGACGGCGCCGCCGCGCACCAGCGCAAGATAGAGATCGGTACGCTGGCGCAGCACCTGCGGCGATTGCGGATCGGTCACGATGGCATCGAACCAGCGGCCGGCATCCTCGAACAGATTGGCCTTGAGGGCGGCAATGCCGAGAAACTCACGGGCCGAATGGCGCCAGACGCCCTGCGGAGACGCGAGCGGCTCAAGCGCGGCGCGGGTCTCGGCATAGGGCGCAAGATCGACGCGCAACATCCCGGCACGAAGCCGGGCAAGATCGCGATAGAGCTGATCGAGAGAGCTGTCATTCGCCAGTGCGTCGAAGGCCGTTGCGCCCGCGGCAGCGTCGCGCTTGCCGGTTTCGGCAGCCAGGCGGAACCGCGCGATCTGGCGGTATCCCGCCGGCGCGTTGGCCGCGAGGTCAACGAGGATCGACTCCGCCTCGGCGCCGCGATTGTCGCGCGAAGCCCTCAGCGCCTCTTCCAGCCGCGCACCCACGGCCTGCGAAGCCTGCTGCTCGCGATACAGCCAGACCTGCCAGGCTGCGACGGCCACGACAGCAGCCACGGCCAAACCGATCAGCAGGTTGCCATATTTCTTCCAGAGCGCCGCCGCCTTGTCGCGCCGGACCTCCTCGTCGATCTCACGAAAAATATCGGCCATAGGGTGTCACAATCCTCTTCACCCTGCCGGGTAGCATTTTCGCTGGCCGATTGCGAGCCGGATCAAGCGTGGCGTGGCGTGGTGGGTTCAGCCCTGAACAGCAAACTGCCGTCACCATAGGAATAGAACCGATATTTCTCCGCGATCGCATGGGCATAGGCCTGTTTCATGAGGTCGAGCCCGCAGAAAGCCGAGACCAGCATGAACAGTGTCGAGCGCGGCAGGTGAAAGTTCGTCATCAGGATATCGACGGCCCGGAAGCGATAGCCTGGCGTGATGAAGATGGCCGTATCACCGGAGAATGGCGCGACGACCCCGTTCTCACCGGCAGCGCTCTCGAGCAGCCGCAGGGCCGTGGTCCCAACGGCAACGATGCGGCCTCCCCTTGCCTTGACCTGGTTCAGCGCTGCTGCGGTCTCAGTGCTCACGCTACCCCATTCGGCATGCATGCGGTGTTCGCGCGTATCCTCGGCCTTGACCGGGAGGAACGTGCCCGCGCCGACATGAAGCGTCACGAAATGGCGGGAAACGCCGTGCGCGTCGAGGGCTGCAAACAGCTCCGGCGTGAAGTGGAGACCGGCGGTCGGGGCGGCCACGGCTCCATCCATACGGGCGTGAACCGTCTGATAGTCGTGGGCATCGGCCAGATCGGTCGGCCGCTTGCCCGCGATATAGGGCGGGAGCGGCAACTCACCCAGCCGCGCGATCGCTTCATCGAGCACCGGACCGGACCAGGCAAAGCGCAACTCGACCTCGCCGCCCTCGCCCTTTCCGACGACCTCGGCATGCAGCGCGCCGAGCTCGCACGCATTCGATGCCGCATCCGAGCCGAACACGACCGTCTCGCCGAGAGCGAGCTTCTTGGCCGGCCTGGCAAACGCGAGCCATCGGTCGGATGCTTCGCGCTTGTGCAGCATGATCTCGACGCGCGCCGAGGCCTCTCCCCTGACGCGCCGGCCGTAGAGCCGGGACGGGATCACGCGCGTATCGTTGAGGACGAGCGCGTCGCCGGGTTGAAGCAGGCTGGCGAGTTCGCGAACGCCGCGATCCTCGAATGGTTCGGCTGCATCCGGCCGCACCACGAGCATCCGCGCAGCATCGCGTGGGCTGACGGGCCTCAGCGCGATACGTTCTTCCGGCAGGTCGAAGTCGAAAAGTTCGACATCCACGATCGAATCCGCCTCACAAAACTGCGAACCAGAACAAGATGAGCCCCCATCCGTCGGGACGCGCCTGCGGCGCTGCCGGGATGAGGGCTCATCTGAACTCAGGCCCCGTTCGAACGGGGCCCGTGGCGATATCAGGCCGCGTCGGCCATCACCTTCATCGAGACGATGGAGTCCGGCTCACGCACCGGCTCGCCCCGCTTGATGTTGTCGACATTCTCCATGCCTTCAACGACCTGCCCCCAGACCGTGTACTGCTTGTCGAGGAAGCGGGCGTCGTCGAAGACGATGAAGAACTGGCTGTTGGCCGAGTTCGGGTTCTGCGAACGGGCCATCGAGCAGATGCCCCGAACATGCGGCTCGGCGTTGAACTCGGCCTTCAGGTCCGGCAGGTCGGAGCCGCCKGTGCCGGTGCCATGCGGGCAGCCGACCTGCGCCATGAAGCCATCAATGACGCGGTGGAAGACGATRCCGTCATAGAAGCCCTGGCGCGCCAGCGTCTTCAGGCGCTCGACATGGGCAGGGGCGAGGTCGGGGCGCAGCTTGATGACAACGCGGCCCTTTGTGGTTTCCATGACGAGGGTGTTCTCGGGATCGAGCGACATCAGATCGGCCTTTCATTGGACGGCGCACGGCCGTGGAAGCGAATGGTGAAGGGTCGCCCCGCGATACTCGCTCCGAAGCGCGGCGACAACCTCACAGGTGCGCAGTTTCGGATGGCGTCGATCACGGAGGCGGTGAACCGTTCCCGCAGATCGGGGTCGGTGCGGCGCGTTTCCCAGGTGACGCGCGGCTGGCCAAAGATGGTGCCGTCGCGCCGCAGGCTGAAGCGGACAGTCGCCATGGCGCTGTCGCTGGAGCCGGTCATCGCAGGCGGATTCCAGCAGCGTCGAAACGCTGGACCGAGCTCCGAAACGCGATCGACGGCGTCGCCTTCAAAGCTCCGCGTCACTGGCGAGACCGAACCGCTCAGCCCCGAATCGACAGGAGGCGGCAGGCTTGGAATGGCGCGGCGTGGCGCGTGTTCCCCGAACGGCCCGCCGATCCCCGGCAGGTAGCGCTGCCCCGTCGGTGGGGGCAGCACGGGATTCTGCGAGCCGGAAGGCGGAGGCAGAACCGGGTTCTGCGAGCCGGAGGGCGGTGGCAATCCCAGGTCGCGTGTGTCCTGTGCCGCGCCAGCGCCGACCATGACGATCGACAAGCCGGCGACGAACAGGGGCAGGACACGCGACATGCAGGTAGCCGCTCGTTGCTATTTCGCGTCGGACTGAAGACGCATGCGCACGATCTTGTCGGGGCCGCTGACCTGGCCATTATTGGCCGAGCTGCCCTTCTTGATCTTGCGCGCCACATCCATGCCGGACACTACTTCGCCGAACAGCGTGTACTGCCCCGTCAGCGAACCGCAGCCTTCGTAGCAGATGAAGAACTGGGAATTGGCGGAATCGGGCGAGGCGGAACGCGCCATGCCGACCGAGCCGACCTTGTAGGGCGTGGGGCTGAATTCAGCCGGGAGATTAGGCAGGTCTGACTTGCCCGTGCCGGTGCCGGTGGGGTCGCCGGTCTGGGCCATGAAGCCGTCGATGACGCGATGGAAGACGATACCATCATAGAAGCCACGCTTGGTCAGCGCCTTGATCTGCTCGACATGCTTGGGCGCCAGATCGGGACGAAGACGAATCGTGATGTTGCCGTCCTTGGTCTCGAGCACGACCGTATTGTTGGGATCGGAGGCCGGCGCTTGCGCCTGAGCGCAGCCGAGCGACGCAGCAAGGGCGAGAATGGCGAGAGAACTGCGCAGCATGTGAAGCATCTCCGTCGTTGCCGGAGGATCCGGCCGATCATCACCGGCGTCGTAACGGCATCCTTTGACGGGAACAAGGCGTTGAGCCGCCACATCTGGAGCATGCTGCACTGCACAAGAGCAAACTTCATTTAACTTGCAAAAAGATCAGGCTAGCGCTGCCTAAATGGGTGACAGCCCTGTCACAATCGGATACTCATCTGGCGCTGGGCTCGCTCGGGGAAACCTTGAGCGCCGCGGACCAGGTCTCGGGAGGAACAAACGCCCGCCTAGTATATGAGTCGCACGCAACCAGATGTGCGCCGTTACTGCGGAAAAAACAGACTCCAGGGCAAGGCTTCGGCCTTGCCCTTTGTTTTTGGCGTTACCGTCCGCGGCCGATCAAAGATCGTAGGCCGACCAGATATACCAGACGAACACGAAGATGATTCCGGCCAGGATCGTTGTGATCAGCGCCTTCTTGGCGAGGCCCGGAAGCACGGGCGCGCCTGGCTCGGTGCCCTGAACGACCTCCCCGTCCTCCGCCTGACTGCGGACCCCGAACGGCAGGGTCACGAACAGAACCGTCCACCAGATCACGAAATAAACGGCGAGACCGCCAGCAATGGTCATGGCCTGATCCTTTCTCGGGCGGAGGCGGTCATCTCATGGCAAGCCAGCGGGATTGCGGCAAGGCTCCTCGCTGCCGCAGCCCCTCGCAATCCACGCGAAAGCCTATCCGACCAAGGCGACGCAGGAGAATGCGACGCGCGCTTCCGTGGGCACGCCGAAGCGCGCGGTATGGCGCGCCGGCAGGCCGCCGGGGAAATGCTTCACATATTCAGCATTGCAGGCGACGTAGTCGGATGGGTCGGTGATCAGCATCGTCATCTGCACGACACGGTCGAGGCTGCTGCCCGCTTCCGTCAGAATCTCGCTGATCCGCCCCAGCGCATTGCGAACCTCATCGACCGGTGTCGCACCGCGGTGGATGCCGTTCGCAGGATCATGCGGAGCCGAATGTCCGGAGACAAAGATAAGCCCCGCTGCCCGCGTCGCCGCACTGAACGGGCGTGGCGAGCCCGCTTCGGGCTCACCGAAGAACTCGATCATCAATCGTCTCCCGCTTGTTTCGCGCCGTCGGATCTCAGGCCTGTTCCAGTTCGACAAGCGTTCCGCAGAAATCCTTGGGGTGCAGGAACAGGACTGGCTTGCCATGGGCGCCGATGCGCGGCTCACCGGAACCGAGCACGCGCGCGCCCGTTGCCTTCAGCCGGTCCCGCGCAGCCAGGATGTCGTCGACCTCGTAGCAGATGTGATGAATGCCGCCATCGACATTCCGCTCGAGAAATTTCGCGACAGGCGAATCCGCTCCAAGGGGCTCGAGCAACTCGATCTTGGTGTTGGGCAGCTCGACGAAGACGACCGTGACGCCGTGCTCAGGCTGCGGCAGCGGCTGGGAGACGCGTGCACCGAGCGTATCGCGATAGAGCGCACTCGAGGCCGCAAGGTCCTTTACGGCGATGGCGACATGGTTGAGGCGACCAATCATTCAGAGCTCCCTTGCATCCGGCGAGAACACCGCCGTCCATACTGCCGATGATCTAGCCTTCCGCGCTGGCATCGGCCCGAAAACCGCAATCCAGTTTTCGGGCCGATATCTTAGACTTCGATCACCAGCGCATGCACCAGCGGCTTCTTGCCCCATTCCTCGTTGACGGTGCTACGCAGGCCACGCTCCAGCGCGTTGCGCAGCGCTTCAGGATCGCGGCGACGCGCCTTGGGGATGTTGTCGAGCAGGTCGGAGACCGCATCGGCGACCAGTTCGTCGAAGGGCGTGCCGTCGCGCGCGGCCGGCGGCAGGCCCAGCACGGCAATCTCTGGCTCGCCGGCGATACCGCCCTTGTCGTCAACCGCAACCGCGACCGAAATCATGCCGGCAAAGGAGAGCCGGCGGCGCTCCTGGATCGTCTTCTCCATGGCATTCACCAGGAGAGCCCCGTCCTGATAGAGCCGGCCATGGGGTGCTTCATCGATCTTGCCGGCGCCATCGGCCGTAATGGCGATGATGTCGCCATTGCCGGCACGAACGACGTTCTTGACGCCGAGCCCGCGTGCGAAGGCCGCGTGCTCGCTCAGATGCAGATCCTCTCCATGGGCGGGAATGGCGATCTTCGGTCGGAGCCAGCCATAGAGCCGGGCCATTTCCTCGCGGCGCGGATGGCCCGAGACATGGACGAGATGCGTGCGGTCCGTGATGATCTCGATATTGTCCCGTGCCAGTGCATTCAGGATGTTGCCGACCGCCTTCTCATTGCCCGGAATGGTGCGGGACGAGAAGATCACACGGTCGCCTGGCGACAGGGCGATCTCGGGATGATCGTCGGACGCAATGCGCGAGAGCGCGGCGCGCGGCTCACCCTGACTGCCGGTGAGCAGCGCCACAACCTTGTCGCGCGGCAGGTAGCCATAGTGCTCGACGGAGCGGAATGCCGGAATGCCGTCGAGATAGCCGCATTCGCGCGCGACATCGATGACACGGTCCATCGCACGGCCGACCACGACGACATCGCGATGACCGGCCATGGCAGCTTCGGCGACGGCCCGCAGCCGGGCCACATTCGAGGCGAATGTCGTGACGGCGACTCGGCCGGGCGCGGAAGCGACCAGTTCCTTCAGCTTGGCTGCGACGTCCGCCTCGCTCGGGCTGATGCCGTCACGCATAACGTTGGTCGAGTCGCAGATCAGGGCGAGCACGCCCTCGTCGCCGAGCTCGCGCAGTCGCTTCTCGTCGGTTGGCAGGCCGACCTGCGGCGTCGGGTCGATCTTCCAGTCGCCGGTATGAACGACGAGGCCGACCGGAGTACGGATCGCCAGCGCGCAGGATTCCGGAATGGAATGCGCCACCGGCACGAACTCGATCTCGAAGGGCCCCAGCGTAACATGTCCGCCCTGGGCGACGACGTTGATCGGCACCTTCGGAGCGCCGGGCTCGCCCAGCCKCCGCGTGGCAAGCAGCCCGGCCGCGAACTGTGTGCAGTAGACGGGCGCGCGCAGGGAGGGCCACAGCGCCGCGAGCGCGCCAATATGATCCTCATGCGCGTGGGTGATCACGATGCCAAGCAGATTGGCCCGCTCCTCGATGATGTAGCGCAGGTCGGGGAGGACGATGTCGACGCCCGGAACATCGGGACCGGCAAATGACAGGCCGCAATCAACCAGGATCCATTTGCGCCGCCCTTCAGGCCCGAAGCCATAGAGTGCCGCATTCATACCGATCTCGCCTAGGCCGCCGAGGGGAACGAAGACGAGTTGGTCGCTGGAACGGGTCACGGGAAATCCTAAGGCAAAAGGCAGGGCGCAGAGCGCGCCGGATGAGTGGCAAGGCCTAGCATGAAGGCCGTGGAAGCGCGACAGGAGCCGCTCTGGGACAGGCGTAGCCGTTCAGCCGGGAGGGCCGAAATAGAGATCGCCTGCGTCAACCAGATGTCGCGCGCCTGCGACATCGAGCTCGAGCCGACCCGAAGCATCGAGGCCAAGGAAGCGACCGCTCAGCGGCCCCTCCGCCAGGCGCAGGGTGATGGTCTCGCCGAGGAATGCTGCACGTTCGAGCCAGGCCGCCCGGGCCGGGCCAAAGCCGCCCGGCAATGACCAGGCATTGAAGCGGGCAACCCAGGCGTCGCTGAGCGCGGCCAGCAGAGCCTCGATACTCGCAGCCTGGTCTTCGGCCTTCAGGAAGGTCGCGGGATAAGGGGTATCGTCCGGTCGGCTGGCGACATTGACGCCCATGCCGATGGTGACCGCAAAGCGCCCTGCCCGGCTCTCGCCTTCGAGCAGCAGCCCCGCCGTCTTGGCGCGGTCGATCAGCAGGTCGTTGGGCCATTTCAAAACAAGGCGCGGAGCAGAGAGGCCGGTCACCCTGGCTGCGGCGTCATGCAAGGCGAGGCCGGCAACAAACCCGAGCTGCGGCGCCAGCGCAGGTTCGCAGGGCTGCACGAGCAAGAGGCTGGCGTAGAGATTTCCGGGCGGTGAGCCCCAGTTGCGGCCATGACGGCCACGCCCGGCGCTTTGGCTGCGAGCCACGATCCAGAGTAAGCCAGGGTCGCCCTGGTCGGAGGCGCGACGCGCCTCTTCCATGGTCGAGCCTACCGCGTCCCGCACGATCAGCCGGTAGCCGGCGGCGCGTGCCGCCTCGCCGAGCACGCCGCCCGCCCCCTTAGAACAGCGACTTGGCGGCAGCAGCAGCCGAGTCGAACAGCGGGGCCGGCACGAACGAGAGCATCAGCACGAACAGAGTCGAGACCAGCAGCACGCCGCGCACGCCGATGTCCCCCTTCTCGAAGGCCGGCTTCGCCTCGTCGAAATACATCACCTTGATGACGCGCAGGTAGTAGTAGGCGCCGACCACGCTGGTCACCACGCCGATCACGGCAAGTGCGTAGAGCTTGGCATCGATCGCGGCATAGAAAACGTAGAACTTCGCCCAGAAACCGGCCAGCGGCGGAATGCCGGCGAGCGAGAACATCATCATCGCCAGCGCGAAAGCCATCCAGGGATTGGTACGCGAGAGCCCGGCAAGCTCGGAGATGTCTTCGACCGGCTTGCCGTTGCGGCGCATCAGCAGAACGCAGGCAAAAGCGGCAAGCGTCGTGGCGAGATAGATCGCCATATAGGTCATCACGCCCTGGACGCCCGCTGCCGTTCCTGTCGCAAGGCCAACCAGCGCATAGCCCATATTGGCGATCGAGGAATAGGCGAGCAGGCGCTTGATGTTGCGCTGGCCGATGGCAGCGAAGGCGCCGAGCGCCATCGAGGCGATCGACATGAAGATAATGATCTGCTGCCACTCATGCAGCGCGCCCGGGAACGCCCCGACGAAGATGCGAACCATCATCGCCATCGCAGCCATCTTGGGCGCAGTCGCGAAGAAGGCGGCGACCGGCGTCGGCGCACCCTCATAGACGTCCGGTGTCCACATGTGGAAGGGCACGGCCGAGATCTTGAAGGCAAGGCCGGCGGCGACGAAGACGATGCCGAAGATCAGCCCGAGGCTGATATGCTCGCCGTGGACGGCCTGGGCGATGCCGGAATAGGTCACGGTGCCGGTGAAGCCATAGACCAGCGAGCTGCCATAGAGCAGCATGCCCGAGGACAGCGCGCCGAGGACAAAGTACTTCAGGCCCGCTTCGGTCGACCTGGTATTGTCGCGGTCGAAGGCGGCGACGACATAGAGCGCAAGGCTCTGCAGCTCGAGACCGATATAAAGGCCGATCAGGTCGCTGGCCGAGATCATCATCATCATGCCGATCGTGGCGAGCACGACCAGCACGGGGAACTCGAAACGCATCGAGCCGTCGCGGCGCATGAAATCGCCTGCGAGCACGATCGCCGCGCCGGCACCGATCAGGGTCAGTGCCTTCATGAAGCGCGCGAAACCGTCAGCGACGAAGCCGCCGTTGAAGGTCACCGCCTTGCCGGTGCCCGAGAGCACCATCACGAGCGCTAGCGCGAGCAAGGCAAGTCCGAAGGCTTCGAGCGTACGGGTCGCGCCCTCGCCGCGGATGGCGCCGTAGAGCACCATGGCGATCGCGCCGATGGCGAGGGTGATTTCCGGCAGAGCTGGGCCGAGGGCGGGCAAGGTCATTGCTGCCAAACCTTACTGTACGACCAGCATCGCCGTTTTCGCGGCGGTGAGTGCGGCCTGATAATTCTTGATGAGGGCTTCGGTCGGCGCAGCAAAGGCGTCGAGGATGGTACCCGGCGCAATGCCGTACCAGATCGTCAGCAGCATCAGCGGAGCGAGGATGACGACCTCGCGGGTGTTGAGATCGGTGATGCTCTTGAGCTCGGGCTTCACCAGTTCGCCGAACACGACGCGGCGATAGAGCCAGAGCGCATAGCCGGCCGAGAGGATGACGCCGAAAGCTGCAAAGAACGCGACCCAGGGATTGGCCTTGAAGGCCCCCAAGATGGTCAGGAACTYACCGACGAAGCCGGCCGTGCCGGGCAGCCCGACATTGGCCATGGTGAAGACCATGAAGGCGACGGCGTAACGCGGCATCCGGTTGACCAGCCCGCCATAGGCGGCGATCTCGCGGGTATGCATGCGATCATAGATCACGCCGACGCAAAGGAAGAGTGCGCCGGAGACCAGCCCGTGGCTGACCATCTGGAACATCGCACCCTGAATGCCCTGCGGCGTCAGGGTGAAGAGGCCCATGGTGACGAAACCCATATGGGCGACGGACGAGTAGGCGATCAGCTTCTTGATGTCCTCCTGCATCAGCGCCACCAGCGAGGTGTAGATGATGGCGATGACGGAGAGCGCGAAGACCAGCGGCGCAAACATCGCTGAGGCTTCTGGGAAC
>NZ_JBFTZN010000202.1:0-23637 GCF_056406775.1 Allobosea sp. P1_A7 | reverse complement strand
GCTCTGAGCGACGCCAGACATCAGCCGGGCGCAGGCCGCGCCCGGCATTTTCCCTTCAGACTGCGCCACCGGGCCGGATTGCCGCCCCAAGAGCCTGGGCGCGCCCGCGAGCCAGCCATGACCAGCGTCAAGCAGAACCCCACGCCCCGTCCCTCCAGCGCCTTCCTGACAGTCGATCCCGAGCGCGACGGCAAGCAAGTCGGCTTCGTCATGATTCCGCATTCGCCGCATGACGACGCCTGGGGCGCGACGCGGATCCCGATCGCGATCATCAAGAACGGCTCCGGCCCGACGGCGATCCTCGAAGGCGGCAACCATGGCGATGAATACGAGGGGCCGATCACGATCTGCGATCTGATTCGCGATCTCGATCCCGGCCGCGTGCAAGGCCGGCTGATCCTGATGCCGGCGAACAATTCGCACGCCGTCATCGCCGGCCAGCGGACGTCGCCGGTCGATGGCCTGAATTTCAACCGGACCTTCCCGGGCGACCCGCGCGGCACCATCACCCAGCAGATCGCAGCCTTTGTCAGCGACCATATCCTGCCGCTCGGCGACGCCTTCCTCGACCTGCATTCAGGCGGCTCCTCGCTCGACATCATCCCGAGCGCGATCGTCGAGCCGACCGACGATCCGGCGCTGCACGCGCGCAATGTCGCCGCAGTGCAGGCGTTCGACGCGCCGATGACGGTGGTGATCAGCAATCTCGGCGAGCCGCGCACCGCAACAGCAACAGCCTGCCGCAACGGGCTCGTCACCGTCGGCACCGAGATGGCGGGCGGCGGCACGGTTTCGCTGGAGGCGCTCAAGGTCTGCCGGCGCGGCGTTGCCAATGTGCTTGACCATCTCGGCATCGTCGCGCGCGACACCCCGGAGCCGAAGCGCGGCGAAGGCCAGATCCTCGAGCTGCCCGGCACCTCGGCCTATGTCTATGCCACCGTCGACGGCGTCTTCGAACCCTTCAACGCCAATGGCGCCAAGGTCAGTGCCGGCCAGCCGGCCGGCCGCATCCATTGCACCTGGGACCCGACCCGCCCGCCCGAGACGCTGCACTATGCCGCCGACGGCATCCTCTACGGCCGCCGCCAGCCCGGCCGCGTCCGGCCCGGCAATTGCTGCTTGATCGTGGCTGCGCCCTATCGCGGCGTGCTGTCGTAGCGGGGCGCGTCAGCTCTCCCGCCAAAACTCGCAATAGCGAGTGCCGGACTGCCAATGGGCGATGGCCACGCGAACATAGGCAATCGTGTTCTCCGGCAAGCCATCAATGGGGAACCAGGCCAGTTCGGCGCATTTCTCAGGCTCGGCATTGCGAAGCTCGCCCTGCCACCTGCGCGCCTCGAAGAAGAAATCCAGCCGCTCCTCGTCCTGCGATCGGTGGAGCACAGTTGCGAAGGTCAGGCTGGCCGGATCGATCTCGACGCCCGCCTCCTCCTTCGCTTCGCGCGCGGCCGCTGCTCGCAGCGGCTCGCTGCCGTCATGATGCCCGGAGACGAGACCGTAATTGCCGTCCTCGTAACCCGTGTTCGCGCGCCGCAGCAGCAGGAGTTCGCTCCCCCGCCGAAAGATCACATAGACTGACACGACCAGCTTGAACCGCTCCGGCTTGCCGGTGCTCTCTGCCCAGATCGACATCTAACGCACAGGCTCGACGACCTGCCAGGCCGATCCGGTATCGTAGAAGAAGCGCTCCTCGACGATGCGGTCGCCGCGCCAGCGCTGGATCGCGAGTTCTTCCAGCCGCCGCGTCACACCCTGCTTGTCGGTGGCATCGAAGATCCAGTGAATCACGACCCGGTCACCATCGACCAGCACGGCCCGGGCGGGATGTGTGTGCATCCGGTTGAGCCGGACGAGTGCCCTGGCCTCATGCGCCATCAATTCGTCGCGTCCGCGGCGCGGCTCGGCGCCGTTCTCCTGCATCGAAGCATCCTCGCAGTAGAAGTCGCGGATGGCGCCGACATGATCGCCACTCACGACGGCTGCGACAAAAGCCTCGACACGCTGGCGATCAGGCATGGTCAGTCTCCTCCGGATGATCCGTGCCGGCATTCATGCACGGCCTCAGGCGATCAACCAGAACTGCGCTGACAGCCTGAGTCAGGAGGACAAACGATCGCCAATCCGCGCAATCATGGCCATCGCGCCGGCCAGTTCCGCATCGGTGATATACTCCTCGGGCTTATGCGCCCTGTTCACGTCACCCGGCCCGCAGACGATTGCAGGGATGCCCGCGGCCTGAAAGAGCCCGGCCTCGGTACCGAAGCTGACGGCCTGCTGGCGCGGCTTCCCGCTGACGTCCTCGGTCAACCCGACCAACGGATCATCATCGGGCAGATCGAGCGGCGGATAGTCGCTCATCGTCTCGAAGCCGAAGACGACATTGTGCCCATCCGCGACAGCAGCAGCATGGATGCGCTCCGCCTCGCGCGGCAGGAGGGCAAGCAGTCCGGCCGGCTCCTGCCCAGCGATGGCGCGAGCCTCGACCTCGAAGACGCATTGCGCCGGAACAATGTTGATGCCGGTTCCCCCCTGCACCGTGCCGACCTGGATCGTGGAATAGGGCGGGGCAAAGCTGTCGGCGAAGGGGCCCTCCAGCGCATGCCGGCGCGCCTCGGCATGCACGGCAGCCATCAACTCCGCAGCGTAGTGAATGGCATTGTCGCCGAGATCGGTCCGCGACGAGTGCCCGGCCTTGCCCTCGACCGTGACGCGTTGAGCGATCTTGCCTTTGTGACGCAAGACGGGATGGAGATCGGTCGGCTCGCCGACGATGCAGCCAGCCGGCCGGGGGCAAAGCTCCGGAAGCCGCCCGATCAGGTGACGAACGCCGACGCAGCCGACCTCCTCGTCATAGGAGAGCGCGATGTGGACCGGCCGCGCCAGCCGGCGCGAGGTGAGATCCGGCACGCTCGCCAGCACGCTGGCCACAAACCCCTTCATGTCGACAGCGCCGCGCCCGATCAGGCGGTCGCCATTGCGGCGCAAGGCGAAGGGCTGTCCGACCCAGCCCTCGGGGGCAGCAGGCACGACGTCGAGATGGGCCGAGAGAATGATCCCGCCCGGCTCACGCGGTCCGATGGTGGCGAAGAGATTGGCGCGATCCCCTTCCGGCCCCGGGACGATGACGCTCTCGACGCCATGGCTCGCGAGGTATCGGCGGACATGTTCGATGATCGCCGCATTCGGCGTCCGGCAAACAGAGGGAAAGGCCACAAGATCGGCCAGAACCGTTTCGACAGTCGTCATGACAAGCCACGTGATTGAAGCGGCCATCGATCGGACCGCACAGGAGGGATAAGCGCAAATCTAGCAGAGGGGCAGCTCGCAATCCGTGCCCTTCTGGCACCCGGAGGCGCCCCATCCTGCCGGGATTGGCCCTGCCGCCGGCAGAATGTTCCGATCTTGCGGTCCGGGGCGAGAGAAGCCTCGCCCCGGACCGCGCATCGACCGCGGCCGTCAGTGCTCGCTGCTTACTTCTTATCGATGTTCCAGAACAGCATCACCGGTGCGGCCAGCACGCCTGAAATAGTGCTGCGGCGAGCATAGGGCTGGTCGAACTGACCGAGCACACGGTACGGCTGCACTTCCGTGAGTCGGCGATGCAACGCTTCGATCGCGAGCTTGCTGCTTGCCTCGTCCGGAGCATCGACGACAGCGCCACGCAGCCGTTCGGCCTCGGCATCGCAGGGCCAGCCCGCCCACGCCTTCTCGCAGCCCATATTGGTGCCGATATTGGTCATCGGCGACTGCATCGTCGCGCCCGACGCATAGGTGACGAACAGGTTCCAGCCGCCCTGATCCACGGTGCCACGATTCTGCTGGCGGGTGGTGACGGTGCCCCAATCGGCAAACTGGACATCGACATTGAAGCCGACCTCCTTGAGCGACTGCGCCGCAACCTCGGCCATGCGACCGATCGGGGCGATGTCGTTCGAGGTGCTCAGCACAAGCTTCTCGCCGTTGTAGCCGCTCTCGGCGAGCAGCTTCTTCGCGGTTGCAAGATCGGGCTTGGCATAGGCTTCGGAGCCGATTTCCGTTCCGTTTGGCCCGCCACAGACGAAATAGGCATTGCAGCGCTTCCACCACTCCTCGTCWCCGAACCCGGCGGCGAGGAAATCTGCCTGGTCCGTGGCATAGGCCAGGGCGAGCCTGGCCTTGGGATTGTTGAACGGCGGATAGAGGTGGTTCGGCCGCAGCATCACCTGGTTGGCGAGGTTCGAGTAGCGTTCGACCTTGACGTCGCGGGTCTTGGCGATGGTCGAGATCAGGTCCTGGCTCGGCTGCTCCCAGATATCGATCTCGCCGGTCTGGATCGCAGCGGCCGCCGTCGCGGCGTCCGGCATGATGATCCATTCGACGCGGTCGAGCTTGACGACGCGGCCTCCCGCCAGGCCGTCTGCCGGTTCCGAGCGCGGCACATAATCGGGGTTGCGATCGTAGACGACGCGCGCGCCGCTGCGCCATTCCGCCCGGTTGAAGCGGAAAGGGCCGCTGCCGATCGCTTCTGTGACCGGCTTCATCGGATCGCTCTTGGCATCGCTCTCGCGCATGATCACAGGGATCTGGCCGACCGCCGAGCCGAGTGCGAAAGGCACGAGTGCCATCGGCCGCTTCAGCTTCAGCGTGAAGGTCCGGTCGTCGACCGTCTCCAACCCTTCCGTATACTCGCCGAGCTTGCCGCCGATCGTGTCGCGCGCCATCCAGCGCTTGAGCGAAGCGATGACGTCGCGGGTCGTGACCGGCTGGCCATCATGGAACTTGAGGCCGGGCCGCAGCGTGAAACTCCAGGACAGCTTGTCGGGAGCAGTCGAAAAGCTCTCGACCATCTGCGGGTGCGGCTGCAGCTTTGAATCCCAGGCGAACAGCGTCTCGTAGATCATCAGCCCATGCATGCGGGTGATGACGATCGAAGCGGCAACGGGATCGAGCGTCTTGAGATCCGCATGCGGCGCGACACGCAAGGTGCGGCTCGGAGCCGGCTGGGCCTGTGCCTCGAAACCGAGCGTCAGCGACGCGGCGCAAAGCAACAATCCGGCAAGGCGGGAACGGATCATCGGGTACCTCCAACGTCGTCGACACGATCGAATTGCAGGACGCGCGCCCGATGGCTGTCGACGCGCAGGGAGCCGTCCGGCTGCAGCCACAAGCAAGGCCGGTGCCGCCAGGGACCATGAACAAGATCGGCGAGCGCGCGGCCTCCCGGCAAGGGGGTCAGCCGGGTGGTCATGCCGACCGGCTCGGCCCAGGGCCATTGTGCCGTGCCGTCCGCTTCAACGGTGATCTCGACGCCGAAGCTGCGCTCGCGCCAGCGGCCGACAAGGCGCGGGTCGAGCGGCGTGGCGGCCGGAACGCGCAGAAGACGACGCTCGACACCGCCGATCCGCGCCCGAATCTCGTCTTCGCCGAGCGTGCGGAGCTCGATGTCGAGATAGGAAGGCAGGCTTCTCAACCTGCCGTTCTCGCCGACGACGAGACGCTCATGCCCGCCCATGACGCCGATCGAGTCTCCAGCGAGCTCGGCCCAGAAGGACCCTTCCTCTCCGACATAGAGGCCGGTCGGCCCAGCCTTCGGTGCCTCGGGCAGCGCTTCGCCCAGAAGTGCCGCAAGCACGCGCAATGCCGGCCAGAGCACCTCCTCCTCGCGATTGCTCAGCACGACGACGCCGACACCATGCTCGGGCGCCATCAGGAAGTGGTTGCGGTAGCCCGTGAGTGATCCGCCATGGCCGATCACCGTGGTACCGAGAAGCGGAGTGCTGACCAGGCCGAGGCGGTAGCCGCTCTCGCGACCATCCGCGAACTGGCGCGGCGCGGTGAGCTTCTCGAACAGGCCGGCGAGCGGCCCGCGCCCGGCCATCAGATCGGACGCCCAGATCGCCAGGGCGGATGCGCTGCCGACAAGCCCACCCGAAGCAGAGAACTGGAAGCCGTAGCGTCCACGCCGCCAGTTCACGCCATCATGCCAGTAGCCCGTTGCGAGATCCGGCACGATCTCGCTCTCGTCCTCCGGGAAGACGAAAGGCAGGGCGAGAGGTCCGAACAGGCGCAGCCGCAGGGCTTCGCGATAGGTGATGCTGCGCTGGGCCGGCAGCACCGACTGCGCCAGCCGCCAGCCGGTATTGGAATAGGCCATCTCCTGGCCGGGTACGGCATTGATGCCCGGCAGGCGCTGAGCGAAACCGTGAATCTCAGGCGCGCTGAGGCTCGTGGTGTAGGGCACGCCGAGCTGCCACAGGGTCTCCATCATGTCCGGCAGGGCGCCGGTCATGTCGAGTGCACGCCCGAGAGGCACCGCGGCTATGGCCGCAGGCAACCCATCGAGCAGGCTGCCGAGCGGTGCGTCGAGTGCTATGTCCTCCAGCAGCAGCGTCGCCGCCATGAAATGCTTGCTGATCGAGGCCAGGCGATTGGGCGTATCCGCCGTGAAGGGTGTTTGCTGTTCCAGGCTGGCAAAACCGCCGGCGCTGGCTTCAAGCCGTCGCTCCGCATCGAAGATGACGACCGCACCACCGGGGCCAGCCTGATCGGCCCAGTTCTTCGTGATCGCGGCAGCTTCCGCCTTGGCCCGTGTCCAGTCCAGCATGATTTCTCCCTCGCTTTCCCGCTAGTGTTAGAGAGGCATCTGCAGACGACATAGGCCCTGCCACTGCATGGCAGGCACGCGGAAACCGTCGGTTAGCCGGAGCGCAGAACCGGACACCAGGCTGGGCCACATCACCGAACTAGGCGGCCTGGGCCCGCCAGCCCTGCAATTCGCGCCAGTTCGGTTCGAGTTGGGCGAAACGGGCGAGCTTAAAGGACGAGATGTCGGCAAAGGAGCAGGCTCCATCAACGACGAGATCCCGGATGGCGCGCCCGCTCGCAGGAGAGAGGCCGAACCCGACGCTCGACAGCGTCGCCACCACGACATTGTCGCGGGACGACAGGCGGTCGATCACTGGCCTGCCATCCGGTGTGTTCTCGATCACGCCGGCCCAGGAGCGAATGATGCGGGCATGCGCCGCCTTGGGCAGGAGTTCTGCCAGCCGGCGACCGATATGGCCCATCAACGGCGTCGAGGGCTTGGCTGGAGCCGCAAGATCCGGCACCTCCAGCCATTCATGCGGACCGCCGCCATAGGCAAGATTGCCGCGCAGGGTCTGGCGGCCATAGAGCCCGTTTCCGTCGACACCGCCATAGGGCATCAACGGCAGCGGCTCGGTGATGATCATCTCGGCACGGGCCGAGGCCATCGGCACCTCCTGATTGAGCATCGCGGACAGCCGGCCGGTCTGCGGACCAGCCGCGATCACGAGCTGATCGCAGGCGATCGGGCCGCGTTCCGTCTCCACTGCAACGACCCTCCCGCCTTGGCTGCGAAAGCCGGTGACGGCGCAATGCTGCAGGACACGGCCGCCATGGTCCTGCAGCGCCCAGGCATAGCCCTGCAGCGTGCGATGCGGATTGGCGTGCCCACCAAAATGATAGAAATAACCGCCGATCATCGTATCGCCCGCGAGCGGTACCAATTCACGAATCTGCCTGGGATCCAGGACCTCGGATTTGAAGCCTTGCCGCTCGGCATTGCGCAGGGCACGGCCATAAAGCGCCATCTGGTGCTCGCTGGACGCAAGACGGATGCGACTGGGCGCGAACTCGGTCGGATAGCCCAGCAGCACGTCCATTTGCGGCCAGAGCCGTTGCTCCTCGAAAAAGAGCGGCGAATGATGATGCGAGCAGCCGCCGCCATTGCGACCGGAAGCCTCCCAACCAATCATGCCCTTCTCGATGACGAGAACATCGACACCCTCGCGCGCCAGCCACCAGCCGGCGCTCAAGCCCGTGACGCCGCCACCGATGACGACGACCGAAGCTCCCTTGATCTCGCTCATCTCAACCTCGTTCACTCGCTCGCCACGGGGCCGGTCGCATCATTGGTCGCGACGGTGAAGAGCTCAGGCACGTCCCAGAACGGCCGCCATTGCGCGTGCATGCCAAACCAGGTGTCCCAATGCTCGGCCTGCTCGGGTGCTTCCGGCAACTGACCGGCCAGCGCCAGTGGAATCGGGCGGACCGGGGCGCGATAGCTCGCAAGCGGGATAGAGGACAGAGGCACCGCGCCGCCGAGCGCCAGCAGCGCCGCGACCTGCTCGCGGCAGCGGCGACCTTGGCACGGCCCCATACCGGCGCGTGTCAGGCGCTTGACCTGATCCGGATTGGGCGGGTCCTCGCCGAGCAGGGCCGCCAGCGAGCGGTCGTTGCGGCGTTCGTTCTGCCAGTCGAGATAGCGCGGCGGCCTGACCTCCAGGATCTCGCGCGCCGTAACGTCTTCGCATTGGCAGACATGCACCTCGCCACGCGCCTCGATGACGCTGGCGCGCACCCAGGCCAGGCGATAGGCGCCGAGATCATAGGTGGGCGGTTCGGGCGCGACAGCCGCCGGAATCGCCCGGTCGTCGGTGAGACCGAGCCTGTCCAGAATCGCCGCCACCGCCCGCTTCGCTTCATTCTCCGAGATTGTTCCGTCGCAGCTCTTGGCCGGCCAGATACCGGCACAGTCGCCGACCGCATAAATGCCCGGCCGAGAGGTAAGCTGGTCGATGTCGACGACCGGAGCATAGCCGCCACGCTCCGGCTGGAACGCGACGCGACAGCCGAGTGCGTCGAGAAGGTCGATCACCGGCGTCGCCCCGACGCCGAGCACGATGCTGTCGCAGGCGACGCGGCGCTCGGCACCAATTGCGCGCCCCTCGGCATCGATCGCTGCAATGACAGCCGTCTCGACCCTCTCGCGCCCGCTTGCTTCGTGGACAACATGGCCGGTGAGTATCTCAGTCCCGCCATCACGGAGGGCCGCGACAAGATCCGCAGAGCCGACCGTCCCCCCTGCCTGCTCAACGAGTGCGGCGATCGCGACGCCGGTCTCGCGCAGAGCCAGCGCGGCGGCCAGCGTCTCCGTCGTAGAGCCAAGCATGACGATCCGGCGCGGCTCGAGCGCGCCATACCGCGTCGCGAGCGAGACCGCTGCGGTCGCCCCCATCACACCGGGCTTCTCCCATCCGGGAAAGGCGAGCCCCATGTCGCGGCGGCCCGCAGCCACGATGACGTGGTCGGCCCCGACAAGCCAGGAGCGCTCCTCGTCCATCAACCCCGCCACGGTGCCCGGCAGCCAGGAGACACCCGGTCCATTGCCGTAAAGCCCCCAGCAGGCAGTACCGAGACGCAGGTCGACTCCTGCCTCGAAGGCGGCCTCGATCAGCGGTTCAGAGGCGATAAAGGCTTCCGTCATGGCGTTGCGGTTGCGCGCCTCGCCAGCCATGCCCTGCCCGTAATGCAGCGGCACCTCGTCGCCCATCGTCCTGAACGGAACCGGGTTCTCCTCGACAAGGATCACGGACAAGCCCAGCTCGGCCGCCTCGATCGCAGCCGTGAGCCCTGCCCGCCCGCCGCCGATGACCAGGAGCTGGGCGCGCTCCTCAACATGCAGTTCCTTGCCGGCCACGGATTTTGGATCGAGAGGATGCTGAGAAGACATGGTGCGCGTCTCCGGGACATATGGCGGTCATTGTTCCTCGCCGGCCTCCGGGCCGACAGGTCGTGTACGGCGGGCGCTTGCCCCGATGCGACAAGGCCGCAGATCTGGGTCAGAGAACCTTGTCCAGAAAGCTCCTGGTGCGATCCTCCCGCGGATTGCCGAAGAGCTCGGCGGGAATGTCGTGCTCCACGATCAATCCCCCGTCTGTGAAATAGACATGGTCGGCCACCTCGCGCGCAAAGCCCATCTCATGGGTGACCAGGATGCAGGTCATGCCCTCGGCCGCGAGGTCCTGGATCGTCACCAGCACCTCCTTCTTGGTCTCGGGGTCGAGTGCGGCGGTGACCTCGTCGAACAACATCACCTTGGGGTTCATCGCCAGTGACCGCGCGATCGCGACGCGCTGCTGCTGGCCGCCTGAGAGTTCGCCGGGATAAGCCAGGAGTTTCTGCGAGAGGCCGACCTTGGCAAGGAGGCGGCGCGCCCGCTCCTCKACGACTGCCTTGTCCTGCTTCAGCACATGGATCGGCGCCATCATCACGTTCTGAAGCGCGGTCTTGTGAGGGAAGAGGTTGTATTGCTGGAAGACGATGCCGACATCGCGGCGCAATGACAACTTGTCGAGGTTTGCGTCGTTGACCTCGCGGCCGGCGACCTTGATCGAGCCCTTGCTGATCGGCACCAGCCCGTTGATGCAGCGCAGCAATGTCGATTTGCCCGAGCCGGACGGGCCGATGATGCAGACGGTCTCGCCGCGCCTGACGGTGAGGCTGACATCCTTCAGCACCGGGAAGCTGCCGAAGGATTTCTCGACGCCCGCGACCACGACCACAGGCTCGCCCAGTTGATGACGGCTTGCCATGGTCAGGCTTTCACGTTGAAGCGGCGCTCAAGCGCCAGCGTCGCTCGCGCGATCGGGTAGCAATAGGCGAAGAACATCAGGAGCAGCAGCAGATACATCGGGATCATCAGTTCCGGACGGCTCTCGGCGACGAGTGCCGCGCGGGTAATGGTCAGCCCGTCCTGGATGCCGACGACGGAGATCAGCGTCGTTGCCATGGTCAGGATGGCGTAAAGGTTCATCCAGGGTGGAATCATCCGCTTGAAGGCCTGGGGCAGGATGATCATCCAAGTCCGATGATCGCCTTGACCCAGGCTGGAAAGGCGATCGTGAAGCCGAACAGCCGGAACTCGAAGGGCAACAGGAACATCGCGTAGAACAGCAGGACCAGCCAAGGCGCATTGCGGAAGAACTGTGTCACGCCCCAGGCGGTCTTGCGCACCGCGGAGACCAGCGAGACCTGTGCAATGCCGACGAGCACGCCGATGACTGTGCCGAGCGCCATTGAAAGGAAGCTGATCAGGATATTGAACAGGAAGCCCTGAAAGATCAGCGGCGCCCAGCGTACCAGCACCGTCACCGCGCTTTCGCCAACGGGTCGCGCTGTGACCTGGGCAAGAGCCAGCGAAGCGCCGAAAAGAATCGCGAAAGCGGCGAGCATGCCGCCTCCAAGCATCGTCGGCCCAGCGAGACCCGTGGGAGCGATCGGCGCAGGTGCGCGGAAGGGCTTGAGGACCGGCAGGTCGGTTGTGCCGTTCCTCATGTTGAATATCCCGGGATGCGCATCGCCTTCTCCCAGCGCCCCATGATCCAGACCAGTACGGCGACCAGAGCGACATAGGTGACGAGCAGAACGTTCATCATCTCGCGGACATTGAACATCTCGGACCAGATCTGCGAGGCGGCGTAGAGCAGCTCCGGTACGCCGATGGCGTAGGCCAGTGTCGTCGTCTTCACCAGGTTGATCAGGTTGTTGTTCAGCGCAGGCAGGCAGATGCGGAAGGCGAGTGGCAGCACGACATGGCGGTAGAGTTGCAGGCGGGTATAGCCCAGCGACTCCGCGGCCTCGACGGTCGTCGACGGCACCGCCTCGATGCCGGCGCGAAAAATCTCGACATTGAAGGCTCCGGCGAAGAGCGAGAAGGCGATGATCGCCCAGCCCGTGCCGGAGACCAGAGGAGACTGGCCGCCGGAGCCATCGCTCACCGTCGGCAKCAGGCCCGCCACCGCGAAGTAGAAGAAGGAGAGCTGGACCAGCGGCGGTGTGTTGCGGAAGAACTGCACGTAGCCGCGCACCACGAGCCGGCCGAGACGCGAATTACCGCCGGCGAGCCAGACACCGATCAGGCCGAGCACCATCGACGCGATGATCGAGACGACACAGATATAGGTCGTCGTCCACAGTCCGGTCAGGAAACGCGACCGGTCGAACGCATCGTAGAAGACCGAGAAATTCAGTCCGTGCGTATCGTTCAGCCACTGGAAATAGGAGGCGATCACACTGACGAACCTTCAAGAACATGCGCCGTCATGGCCGGGACTGACCGGACCATCTCGGAAACCAGCGCCTCCCCGTCATTCTCGGATCTGCGCTTCGCTGCGTCCGGGAGTGACGGCAAGAATCGACGAATCCGACTCCTCTACGAGGCCGACTTCAACTTCTTGTTGGTCTCGATCAGGTATGGGCTCTGCTTGATGCCCCATTTGCTCTCGAGTTCGAGCAGCTTGCCGCTCTTGTGCCAGTCGACCGACATCTCCTTGATGAGCTTGCCGAAGGGTCCGTCCATGTCCTCGAGACGAATGCCGATGGCCCAGAGCTGCGGATCCTCGGAAACGAGCGGCATCTCGTAATTGGCCCATTTCGGATCGCCGCCGGCGAGCGTCGAGACGATCAGCGTGTCGTCGAACAGGAAGGCGACACAGTTGTTGCCCTGCAGAGCGTTCAGCGCATCCGGCACGGAGGGAAAAACGACGAGTTCGGGCGCATAGAGCTGCGTGACGCGGCGGTTGTAATAGGCCCCCTGCACGCCGCAGACTTTACGCCCCTTCAAGTCCTCCCACTTCTTCAGGTTGGCGGTCTTGAGAGCCAGCACATTGGTCGCTCCAGCATAGTAGTTCGGCTCGACCATGCCGACGATCTTGCGGCGGTCGGGCGTGTCCCCCATCGTCGCCAGCACCATGTCGATCCGGCCCTGCTTCAGGAATTCCATGCGGTTGGCCGCGATGACCGGAAGCATTTCCAGCTTCACGCCAATCTTGTCGGCGACCGCCTGTGCGAGATCGATCTCGAGCCCGACGATCTTGCCGGACGGCTCAAGGAAGCCCCAAGGCTTGTAGTCGTTCTTCACGCCGACGGTAAGGACGCCTTTTTCCTTGATCTTGGCGAGCGAGTCCTGAGCGAGCGCGGGCAAAGCCGCGAGCATGGCGGCGCAGGCAAGCGCCAGCGTGAAGGTGCGTTTCATGGCATCCGATCCCCATTGTTTTGTTGGGACCTAGAGTTCCGGTCTCCGCCCATTTGGAATTGTCGTGATGCGACGGTTTTTTGACATTCAGCGTCAAACCGCTGGCCGGTATGGGGCTCGCTCGCCCCGCGGCGGATGGTGGAAGCGGGCCCGGTAGGCACGGGAAAAATGGCTCGCGCTGGAAAAGCCGCAGGCCAGCGCGACTTCCAGCACCGACAGGCTGGTCTGGCGCAGGAGATGGCGAGCTCGTTCCAGCCTGAGGCCGAGATAATGCTCGCCGAGCGAGCGCCCGAGATGCAAGCGGAACAGCCGCTCGAGCTGGCGCAGCGAGACTCCGGCGGTGCGGGCGAGTTCACCGCGCGACAGAGGCGCCTCAAGGTTCTGCTCCATGCGCCCGACGACGCGCAGCAGCGGGGCATGGCTGACGCCAAGCCGCTCGCGCAGCGGCATGCGCTGCGGCCCCTCGCCCTCTCGGACATGGGTCTGCAGGAACCATTCGCTGACCGCAAGCGCGAGCTCGCTGCCGTGCTCGCGTGCGATGACGGCATGCATCATGTCGAGTGGAGCGGTGCCCCCGCTCGACGTCAGACGGTCACGATCGATCTCGTAGAGCGAGCGCCGCACGTCGAGATCGGGGTAATCCTCGATGAAAGCCGGCGCATGCTCCCAATGGATGGTGAACCGGTAGCCGGAGAGCACATTGGCTCGGGCCAGGATATAGGGGCCGCCCGATACGCCGCCGAGCTTGACGCCGCGGCGAGCAAGCTGCCGCAGCCAGGCGAAGGTCGGCTGGTGCTGGAAGGCGGCAGGGTTCCCGCCAGCGCAAACGAAGACGTAATCCAAGCGGGCATCATCGCCGACAGCGAAATCGGCATGGATGCTGACCCCATTTGAGGCCGGTGCGGGCGCTCCATCGATGGAGACATGGCTCCAGCGGTAGAGGCTCTGCCCCGAGAGCCGATTCGCCGCGCGCAGGGGCTCGATTGCCGAGGCATAGGCAAGCAGGGCGAAATCCGGAATCAGCAGGAAGCCGACATGGGCCGGCGCCTCTTCTTCGCGCCTGTCGTTACTGGTCAAGATCGCGTCGCTGATGGTCATGTCCGCCAGACTATGTCCGTCAATCTCAGGATGACAAGCCCGGCGCGAATTCCTGTCCGGCATAGACGTCCCGGGTGCCCCGATGCGCTATTCGATATTCTCCCTCGCCGCACAGACGCTCAAGGGTCATCGCGGCTGGACACCGACCTGRCGCGATGCGGCGCCGAAGGCCGAATACGACGTCCTGGTCATCGGCGGAGGCGGCCATGGGCTGGCGACGGCCTATTACCTCGCAAGCCAGCATGGCATCACGAATGTCGCGGTCATCGAGAAGGGTTATATCGGCTCCGGCAATGTCGGGCGGAATACGACGATCATCCGCTCCAACTATCTCCTGCCCGGCAATACCCCGTTCTACGAATGGTCGCTGAAGCTCTGGGAGGGGCTGGAGCAGGACATCAACTACAACGCGATGGTCAGCCAGCGCGGCGTGCTGAACCTCTACCACTCCGACCCCCAGCGCGACGCCTATGCCAGGCGCGGCAATGCCATGCGGCTCGCCGGCGTCGATGCAGAATTGCTCGACCGCGAGCAGGTCCGCGCCATGGTGCCCTTCCTGAACTACCGGGATGGCCGCTTCCCGATCCAGGGCGGTCTGCTGCAGCGCCGTGGCGGCTCCGTCCGGCATGATGCCGTCGCCTGGGGCTACGCCCGCGCCGCCGACCAGCGCGGCGTCGATATCGTGCAGAATTGCGAAGTCACCGGCCTGACGATCGAAGGCGGCCGCATCATCGGCGTCGAGACGACGCGCGGCGCGATCAGGGCCAGGAAGGTCGCGCTTGCGGTCGCCGGCAATTCCTCGCGGCTCGCCGGGATGGCCGGGATGCGACTGCCGATCGAAAGCCACGTGCTGCAGGCCTTCGTCTCGGAAGGCGTGAAGCCCCTCATCGACAATGTCGTCACCTATGGCGCCGGCCATTTCTACATCAGCCAGTCCGACAAGGGCGGGCTCGTCTTCGGTGGCGATATCGATGGCTACAATTCCTACGCCCAGCGCGGCAACCTGCCGGTGATCGAGGACGTGATGGAATCGGCCATGGCCTTGTGGCCGGGCCTTGGCCGCATCCGCATGCTGCGCCACTGGGCGGCATCATGGACATGTCGATGGACGGCTCGCCGATCATCGACCACACCCCGGTCCAGGGACTCTATCTCAATGCCGGCTGGTGCTATGGCGGGTTCAAGGCGACGCCGGCCTCGGGCTGGTGTTAACCTGCACTGAGCCGGCTCAGGAACCTTTCTCCATGCGCATCACATGTCCCCACTGCGGCGCCCGCGACGTCCAGGAATTCACCTATCTCGGCGATGCCAACCCGCAACGGCCCGAGGGAATGGCAACGACGGAAGCGGCGATGCACGACTATGTCTATCAGCGCGACAACCCGGCCGGGCGGCATCGCGAGCTCTGGTATCACGGCGCCGGCTGCCATGCCTGGCTGGTCGTGACGCGCGACACGAGGACCCACGCCATCGAGACCGTCGAGACGGCCAGGGCGCGCGCCACGGGAGATAGGGCATGAGCGCGAAGCAGCCCTTCCGCCGCGGCGATGGCGGCCTGATCGACAGGGCGAACGTCGTCAGCTTCCGCTTCGACGGCCGTTCCTATCAGGGCTATGCCGGCGACACCCTTGCTGCCGCCCTTCTGGCCAATGGCGTGCGCCTCGTCGGCCGATCCTTCAAGTACCACCGGCCCCGCGGCATCCTTTCGGCAGGTCCAGAGGAGCCGAATGCACTCGTCGAACTGCGCGCCGGCGCGCGCCGCGAGCCCAATACGCGAGCGACCGTGGCAGAGCTCTATGACGGGCTCGAGGCGCAGAGCCAGAACCGCTGGCCGTCGCTCGATTTCGACATCCTTTCGATCAACTCGCTGCTCGCGCCGGCGCTGACCGCGGGCTTCTACTACAAGACCTTCATGTGGCCGGCTGCCTTCTGGGAAAAACTCTACGAGCCGCTGATCCGCCGCGCCGCCGGCCTTGGCCGCGCCGCCATGGAGGACGATCCCGACCATTACGAGAAAGCGTTCGCCTTTTGCGACGTCCTCGTCATTGGCGGTGGGCCGGCCGGGATCTCTGCCGCGCTGGCGGCCGGCCGCAGCGGCGCCCGCGTCATCCTGTGCGATGAGGATTTTCGACCGGGCGGCCGGCTGATCGCCGACAAGCGCGAGATCGACGCCCGCGCCGGCTCCGAATGGGTCGCCGACGCGCTGGCGGAACTCGCCAGCCTTCCCGATGTCCGGATCATGACACGCACGACAGTGTTTGGCGTCTATGATCACGGCATCTACGGCGCTGTCGAACGCGTCTGCGACCATCTGCCGGTGCCAGCCGCGTATCAGCCACGTCAGCGCTCCTGGCGCATCAGCGCCAAACGGGCGGTGCTGGCGGCCGGCGCGATCGAACGGCCTGTCGTCTTTGCCGGCAACGACACACCCGGCGTCATGCTGGCAGGTGCGGTGCGGACCTATCTCAATCGCTACGCCGTACTGCCCGGGCGCGAGGCGGTGGTCTTCACGGCCGGCGACGATGGCTGGGCCACGGCCCGTGATCTGGCCGCTGCCGGCGCGAAGGTCGTAGCGATCGTCGATCCGCGTCCGCAGGTGGATTCGGCATTGGTCGCACTCGGAAACGCGATCGGCGCGCGCGTCTTCGCCGGCAGCGCGGTCAGCCGCGCCTCCGGCGGCAAGGCCCTCAAGCAGGTCACGATCCGCGACGCGTCCGGCCGCGAGACAAGCCTTGCCTGCGAACTGCTTGCCGTCTCGAATGGCTGGAACCCGACGCTGCACCTGACCTCGCATCAGAACACGCGGCCGATCTGGGACGAGGCGATCCAGGCCTTCGTGCCGGGCACGATGCCGGCCGGGCTCAGCGCCGCCGGCAGCGCTGCCGGGCATTTCAGCCTGGCGCAGGCACTGGCGGACGGCGCCCGCCTCGGCAGCGAAGCTGCGGCCGATTGCGGTTTCGCGGCGAAGCCGCTGGCGTCCGCAGCGAAGACCGATCCTGAAGCGGTCTCGGTTTCTCCGCTCTGGCGGGTCAAGGGCGGCAAGGGCAAGGCTTTCGTCGATTTCCAGAACGACGTGACCGATACCGATGTCGAGCTGGCGGCGCGCGAGGGGTTCCGACCGGTCGAACACCTGAAGCGCTACACCACGCTCGGGATGGCGACCGACCAGGGCAAGACCTCGAATATCTCCGGCCTCGCGATCATGGCCGAGCAAACGGGCAAGACCATTCCCGAGACGGGGACGACGATCTTCCGGCCGCCCTATACGCCGGTCGCCATCGGTGCGCTTGCCGGACACCATCGCGGCCCGGATTTCCGGCCGATGCGGCTGGCGCCCACCCATCAATGGTCGAAGGACCAGGGCGCCGTCTTCGTCGAGACCRGGCTGTGGCTGCGCGGGCAGTATTATCCGAAAGCAGGTGAGGACCACTGGCTGACCACCGTCAATCGCGAGGTGCTCGCCGTGCGCAATGGCGTCGGCATCTGCGACGTCTCGACCCTCGGCAAGATCGACATCCAGGGCGATGATGCCGCCGAGTTCCTGGAGCGGGTCTATATCAATGGCTGGAAGGCCTTGCCCGTAGGCAAGGCGCGCTATGGACTGATGCTGCGCGAAGACGGTTTCGTCATGGATGACGGCACGACCTCGCGCTTGGCCGAGACGCATTTCCTGATGACGACCACCACGGCGAACGCCGCCAAGGTGATGCAGCATCTCGAATTCTGCCATCAGGTGCTCTGGCCGACGCTCGATGTCCGCATGGTCTCAGTCTCGGAGCAGTGGGCGCAGGCCGCGGTTGCGGGACCGAAGGCCCGCGATGTTCTGCGCGGCGTCGTCGATGCGCAACACGATCTCTCGAACGAAGCTTGTCCCTATCTCGCGGCGCGCAGCATCACGGTCGGCGGCGGCATCCCGGCGCGGCTGTTCCGGATCTCCTTCTCGGGCGAGCTCGCCTATGAGCTCGCCGTTCCGGCCGATCATGGCCATCCGATGATGAGCGCCCTGATGGCGGCCGGTGCACGGTACGGTATCACGCCCTATGGCACCGAGGCGCTCGGCGTGATGCGCATCGAGAAGGGCCATGTCGCGGGCAACGAACTCAACGGCCAGACCACAGCCCGCGATCTTGGCCTGGGCCGGATGATGTCCGCCAAGAAGGATTTTGTCGGTCGCGTCATGGCCGGGCGCGAAGCCCTGATCGAACCGGATCGTCCCGCCCTGGTCGGCTTCAGGCCGGTGGAAATCGGGCAACGACTGCGAGCCGGCGCGCATTTCATCGGCCTCGGCAAGCCTGCGTCGATGGAGCATGACGAGGGCTACATGACCTCGGTCGCCTATTCCCCGGTTCTGAAGCACTGGATCGGCCTCGGTCTCTTGAAGAATGGCCCGAAACGCATCGGCGAACGCATCCGCGCCGTCGATCCGGTGCGCAACGGCGATATCGTCCTCGAAATCTGCAATCCGGTCTTCGTCGATCCCGAAGGAGCGCGCCTCCATGGCTGACGCCGTGACAACTGCCTGGACGCCACGCGGCTCCTGGGCCGGCATTCTGGCCTCGGGCGCCTTTGGTGCCGCCGGGCAGCCCGGCATCACGATCGAGGCGCGCGACGGCCTCGGCATCGCCAGCCTGATTGTTGGGGAGGGGCGGGATGAGATGCTCGCGCAGGCGCTCCAGCGCCACATCGGACTCGGCCTGCCGGTGACGCCGCGCATCATCTCCAGCGCGAGCCACAGTCTGGTCTGGGCCGGCCCGGATCAGTGGCATCTGATCGCGACGGATCGGAACGGTTTCGATGAGCTGCTGCGCGATCTCGCGCCGCTCGCCGCCGTCTCCGACCAGTCCGACGGGCGGGCTGCGCTGCGGCTTTCCGGACCGAAGCTGCGCGAGACGCTGGCGAAGGGCTGCATGCTCGATCTGCACCCTTCCGTCTTCCCCGCCGGTGCCGCCGCCTTGACAAGCATCGCTTATATGGGTGTGCATCTCTGGCGGATCACTGACGATCCGGAATCCGGTGACGCCGTTTTCGAGATCATGGTCGCACGCARCATGGCAGGCAGTTTCTGGTCCTGGCTTTCCGCCTCCGCGGCGGAGTTCGGCTGCAGGGTGTCGGCAACGGGACGAGGTTGAGCGCAGCGCGTCGCGCGCCCTCCAACCCGAAACCCGTCCCATTGTCCCAGCGAAGGGCCGCCCCTCGAACGGCGGCATCAGCCATGTCCGACCGCATTTCGATCCTCACCCTTTCCTGCCCCGACCGTCCCGGCATCGTCGCCGCCGTCTCGACGCTGCTGTTCGAGGCCGGCTGCAACATCCGAGACGCACAGCAGTTCGACGACACCGAAACGGGCCGCTTCTTCATGCGCGTCGTCTTCGAGCGCCTCGCCGAGAGCAGGTCGCACGCCGAGATCACGGAAGCCTWCGGGGAACTGTCCCGGCGCTTCGCCATGGATTTCACGCTGCGCGAGCAGCATGTGCGGAAGCGCGTGATGCTGCTGGTCTCAAAATTCGACCACTGCCTCGCCGACCTGCTCTATCGCTGGCGCATCGGCGAGCTGCCGATGGAGATCGCCGGCATCATCTCTAACCACGGTCGCGACAGCATCGCCTCGACCGATATCGGTGACCTGCCCTTCCATCATTTGCCGATCACCCGACAGACCAAGATGGAGCAGGAGGCCCAGATCTGGCAGCTCGTACAGGAGGCCCGGACCGATCTCGTCGTGCTTGCGCGCTATATGCAGGTCCTGTCGGACGGGCTCTCGGCCAAGCTGCTTGGTCGCTGCATCAATATCCATCATTCCTTCCTGCCCGGTTTCAAGGGCGCCAAGCCCTACCATCAGGCGCATGAGCGCGGCGTGAAGCTGATCGGCGCGACCGCCCATTACGTGACGCCCGATCTCGATGAGGGCCCGATCATCGAGCAGGATGTCGAGCGCATCTCGCATCGCGACACGCCCGACGCGCTGGTGCGCAAGGGCCGCGATATCGAGCGGCGGGTGCTGGCGCGCGCCGTCCTGCATCATCTCGAGGACCGCGTCGTTCTGAACGGCAAGAAGACCGTCGTCTTCACCGACTGAGGTCGCCGCGATCGGGGCGATCAACGCCCGGGTCGTCTCAATCGCTGTCATCATCCCTGGCGACGGAACCGACGCCAGGGATGATGACAGCGGGTTTCCAGCCATCCGCGGCTGGGAGGCGTGGCATTTCTGCTTGCTGTTGCGCCACGCGGGCGGCAAGGAAGGATCGATGGCATCGTCACCTCTCCATCGTCTGGCAGCCGCCATCGGCCGCGTTGCTGCGCTGCCGCTACGAGGCCTGATCTCGTTCCTGATCCTGTTCGACGAGCTCGCGCGCCCGCTCTACCGCCCGGCCATTCGCTGGCTGTCGGAACGGCGGTTCGTGGCACGCGCCGAGGCGGCGATCGCCCGCATGCCGCGCTTTGCGATCCTGGCGCTGCTGGCAGCGCCGTTCGCGGTCGTCGAGCCTCTCAAGCTCGTCAGCCTCATCGTGATCGCGCGCGGCCATGTGATCAGCGGCCTGATCATGCTCGGGCTGGCGTATCTGGCGAGCTTCGTGATCGTCGAGCGCATCTACAATGCCGGCCGAAAGAAGCTCCTCACCATCGGCTGGTTCGCGCGCGGAATGGCTGTCATCACCGATTTGCGTGCGCGCACGCTGGACTGGGTGAGGCGCAGTCCGATCCATGCCTTTATGCTGCGCACGCGCGACGCCGTCCGTTCATGGTGGCGCGCACGACGGATCTGATCCCTTCAGGTCAGGAGACCTTACGCGCGAGCACGAACAAGGCCCCGGTGGCAAGCAAGGACAGCAACACCATGAGCCCCGCCGTTGGCATCAGGCCAGCCCGCTCGATCAAGACCGCACAGACAAGCGGCGCCGCCGCCTTGACCACCAGCCCCGGCGCCGAGAGCTTGCCGAGCATCGCGCCGTATCCCGCCGGGCCGAAAAGCTGGAGCGGCACGGTTCCACGTACGATCGAACTCAGTCCGACGCTGATCCCGTAGGCGATCGCAAAGAGACCGGCGAGCACTGCGGTCGTCTGGCCCGTCATCAACAGGACGAAACCGAGCGGCATCATCGCCGCCGAAACCCATGCCGTGGTCATCGGCGAGAGAGAAGCGCCGAACAGCATCTCCGCCAGCCGCCCGGCGACCTGGGCAGGGCCGACCATGGCACCGATGCCGACCGCGACTGCGGCGCTCAGGCCTAGCCCCTGCAATATGCTCAGCAGATGCACCGACATGGCCGAAACGACGAAGCCCTGCAGCGAGAAGGCGAGAGCGAGCAGAACAAAGGCGAGCCGGCGCGCCTCGCCTTCGAGATAATCGGCATGGAGCAACGCCGGCACGCTCGCGGCATGCCCGCGCTCTGCGGCTCGTTTGACACGCCCTGGCAGCCCAAGGAGATGCAAGGGCACGCAGAGCCCTAGCTGCAGCAGGCCGTAGAACCGGTAGATCTCGCGCCAGTCGAACTGCGCGAGCAGCGCCGTCGTCAGGGGCCAGAAGATCGTCAAGGCAAAGCCACCGATCAGAGTGAGCTGGCTGATCGAGCGCCGCGCACCGGCACCGCGCGACTGCGTCAGTGCCGCAAAGGCGGCGTCGTAGAAGACCATGGTCGAGACCATGCCAAGGGCAATCATCGCCGCGAAATAGCTCGGGCCGCCGCTTGCCTCGGCGAGCGCCAGCAGTGCCAACCCGGCAAGGGCCGAACCGATCGTCATCACCAGGCGTGCTCCTCGACGGTCCACCTGCCGGCCGACGGCGGGAGCAACGACACCGCCGGCAAGAAGGCTCGCGGCGAACCCGGCATAGGTCCATTCAGGAGCCCATCCGAAGCTTGCGGTCATATTCCGGGCCAGCACCGCGAAGGCATAGTAGAGGCAGCCATAGCCGGCGACCTGTGTCACGCCGAGGGTGAGGATGAGGCCGAGCCCGCGCCCCGTCGAGGGCACCGGCAAGGGCGAAGGCAGGCTCGGCATCGAGATCAGGTCATCCGGCAGACGGCATCACGGGGTGCGACCGGATGACCATTCTTCGACTCGCGGCCGGAGACAACGCCATCCTGCGAATACCTGAGCAGACATCATCGGCATGGGCGAACGAACGACCGGTCGGCAGCGGCGACGCGATAAAGTGTTACGCCGGGCTGCGGCGCCCCTGACCGCGAACCGCCCAAACAATCGTTACAACTCGGCACAACCACAATCTTTATCTTTGACATTCGCGTTGTTAGTGGCCAGTAACGCGCCCATAGAAGTATTCATAGATTAGATTTTTTCTAAATTAATAGTACAACTATTGCCTACCCTCTTGAAATGAACCGCCCACCATTCTGACAGCAGAGAGCCAACCGGTATGAGTGCCCAGGACGAGCCCCGCCGCAGTACAGCCACGACCACCCTCGCTGGTCGGGCAAAACGCAGCGCAGCGGGCAGCCTGCTGTTGGCACTGTCCCTCACAATTGGCCCCGCAATCGGAACAAGCTTCGCGCAGGCGCCAGCAAGCGCGCCGACCACCCAGCAGCCGGCGCCCCCCCCAGCCGCGACGACCGCGCCTGCGACGCCGGCGCCGAACATGGCCGCAAGCCCGAGCGGCGCCCATGAACAGACGGCTGTTTCCCAGCAGCTGCCGGCACCGCAAGCTCCCGCCCCGGTCGCCGCTGCTGCGCTTCCTCATGACCTTTCGCCCTGGGGCATGTTCATGGCGGCGGACATCGTCGTTAAGGCGGTGATGCTCGGGCTTGCCTTCGCATCGCTGGCGACCTGGACGATCTGGCTCGCCAAGAGCCTGGAGCTGATGGCTGCCAAGACCAGGGCGCGGCTGGCCGCACGCCGGCTGGACGAGGCGGACAGCCTCGAGATCGCCGCCGAGAGGATCTCTGCCGGCCATGCACGACGCAGCGTCGTCGCCGAGCTGGTTCAGGCCGCTCGCGATGAAGTCCGCCGTTCGGCTGATCTCTCGGATGACGGCATCAAGGAGCGCGTTGCGATCGCGTTGTCACGGCGCGAGGCGCGTGCCGGCCGGGATATGGCGAAGGGCACCGGCCTGCTCGCGACGATTGGTTCGACCGCCCCCTTTGTCGGCCTGTTCGGCACCGTCTGGGGCATCATGAACTCCTTCATCGGCATCTCTCAGTCGAAGACCACCAATCTCGCCGTGGTCGCGCCCGGCATCGCCGAAGCCCTGCTGGCGACTGCGATCGGCCTCGTCGCGGCGATCCCCGCCGTCATCATCTACAATGTCTTCTCGCGCTCGATCGCAGGCTACCGCGCCGTGCTGTCGGACGCCTCGGGCGACGTCCTGCGCCACCTCTCGCGCGACCTTGAGCGCGCGCGGCGTGCGGCGCAGCGTCCCGGCCGCTCGCTGCATGCGGTGCCGCCGCTGATGTCGGCGGAGTGAACGATGGCCGTTTCGCTCAAGGATCCGCAGGACGGCGATCTGGCGGAAGTCTCCGAGATCAACGTCACGCCCTTCATCGACGTGATTCTCGTGCTGCTGATCATCTTCATGGTCGCGGCCCCGCTCTCCACCGTCGACGTCGCCGTCGATCTGCCCGTCTCCAACGCGCAGCCGCAGCCGCGGCCCGAGAAGCCCGTCTTCCTTACCGTGAAGGGCGATCTCTCGCTCGCGCTCGGCAACGACCCCGTCCCGCGCGAAGCGCTGCAGAGTGTCCTCTACCGGCAAACCAGCAGCGACCGTGAGC